>CACJGD010000005.1 GCA_902592935.1 uncultured Pelagibacteraceae bacterium
GTAAAATTAAAGGAACTAAAAGTAAAAAAAAATTTAGAAAATCAAAAATTTTTTATAAAAATTTATTTTTACCAGGCAGCAAACTAAATTTTGGTGAAAATTTATTATCAAAAAATAATAAAGAAAAAGCAGTAACCTTTATTAGTGAAAACGGATTTAGAGAAGAAAGATCATGGAGGCAATTAAATTTAAATACTAAAAAAATTTTAAAATTTTTAAAAAAAATAAATATAAAAAAAGGAGATAGAGTAGCTGCGTATATGCCCAATACTATTGAAACTGTTGAAGCATTCATTGCTACAACTTCTTTGGGAGGAATTTGGTCTTCTTGTAGTCCTGATTTTGGTTCTAAAGGTGTTATAGAAAGATTTTCTCAAATTAATCCAAAAGTTTTATTCATTACTGATCAGTATTTTTATAATGGAAAAAAAATAGATATTTTAAAAAGACTTCCAGAGATTTTAAAATTAATACCATCAATTAAAAATGTTGTAATAAGTAACTACCCTGGAAAAAAGTTTATAAAAAATAAAAATAAATTTAAAAAAATTAATTTATTTAAATGGAATAAATTAATGCAAACTAATGCAGAAAAAATTGATTTTAAAAAATTTGATTTTGAAACAGAGTTGGCGATATTATATTCAAGTGGAACTACTGGAAAACCCAAATGTATTTGTCATAGATCTGGTGGTGTCTTAATCCAGCATATGAAGGAACATCAATTACATTGTAATATTAAAGAAAATGATAATGTTTTTTATTTTACTACATGTGGATGGATGATGTGGAATTGGTTAGTTAGTTCATTAGCTTCTAGGGCATCTATTGTTCTTTTTGATGGATCTCCAATGTTTAAATCATCTGATTTGCTTTTGAAAATAGCTCAAAGAGAAAAAATAACTTTATTTGGAATAAGCGCTAAGTATGTAGATGCTTTAAGAAAGTTTAAACCAAAATTAAAATATAAATTTAAACTAAATAAATTAAGAACAATTTGTTCAACTGGCTCACCTCTTTCAGAGGAAAGTTTTAAATATGTTTATAAGCACATTAAAAAAAATGTACACTTGTCATCTATTTCTGGTGGTACCGACATCGTTTCATGCTTTGTATTAGGAAATTTATATCAGCCAGTAAATATAGGAGAAATACAAAACAATGGTTTGGCTTTAGATGTAGATGTTCTAAGTGATGAAGGGAAGTCTTTAAAAAATATTAAAGGAGAACTTGTTTGTAAAAATCCTTTTCCATCAATGCCTTTAAAGTTTTGGAATGATAAAAATGATATTAAATTTAAGAATGCTTATTTCAATAAATTTAAAAATATATGGCATCACGGGGATTACGCAGAGATAAAGAATAATGGTGGGTATATAATTCATGGAAGATCAGATACAACCTTAAATCCAGGAGGTGTTCGACTTGGAACAGCTGAGATATACTCAGAAGTTGAGAAGTTTAAAGAAATAAAAGAGTCTATCGTTGTAGGACAATCATGGGATAATGATGTTAGAATAGTTTTATTCATTGTAATGAGCAAAAATTATTTATTAACAGCAGAATTAATTAGCAAAATAAAATTACAAATAAAAAAAAATGCATCTCCTAGACATGTTCCAAGTAAAATTATTGTTGTAAAAGATATTCCTCGAACAAAAAGTGGTAAAATAGTTGAACTGGCAGTTAAAAGCAAGATAGAGGGAAGTCAAATTAAAAACATCGAAGCTTTAGCAAATCCAGAAGCTCTTGAACAATTTAATAATTTAAAAGAATTGAGCAATTAAATGTTAAAAAATCTTGTTAAAGATCTAAAGCCATCATCTACTCTTGCTATTAACGAAACTTCAAAACAACTAGAAAACCAAGGAAAAAAAATCTTTAAATTTGGTTTTGGACAATCACCATTTAAAGTACCTGAAGATGTTGTTGAAGAATTAAAAAGTAACGCCTACCAAAACAAATATTTACCAATGCAGGGTCTTGAGGAACTAAGGCAAGCTGTGGCAAAATATTCATCTAAAAAGAAAAATTATAAATACAAAGCCAACAATGTAATAATTGGACCAGGATCTAAAGAATTAATGTTTTTATTGCATGTAATTTTTGATGGTGAAATTATATTGCCAGCACCCAGTTGGGTTTCATATGCACCACAAGCTATTTTAGGGAGAAATAAAATTCAAATTCTTCAAACAGAAAGAGAAAATAACTGGTTTCCCACAGGAGCACAAATTGAGAAAATCATTTCAAAAGATAAAGATAAAAATTATTTATTATTTCTAAATTCACCAAACAATCCTTCTGGTCAGGTTTGTAGCAAACTAGAAGAAATTTCAGAAATTGCCAAAAAGTATAATCTTATAATTTTATCAGATGAAATATATTCAGAATTAACATTTTCAAAAAATTTTAAATCTATCTCAAGTTATTGTCCTGAAAAAACCATTATAAGTACCGGACTTAGTAAATGGTGTGGCGCAGGTGGATGGAGACTTGGTTATTTTATAATTCCAGATGAATTGAATAATATAAAAAATATGATCAATGTTTTAGCTAGTGAAACTTTTTCTGCTGTGAGCGCGCCAATTCAGTATGCAGCAATCAAAGCTTATGAAAATGATCATTCAAATTATATTACAAAATCAATAAATATTTTAAGTGCAGTTGGTAAATATGTTTTTTTAAATTTAAAATCAAATAAGGTATTGATTAATGAACCTCAGGGAGGTTTTTATTTGATGCCAGAATTTTTAAACAATAAATTTAAAACTTCATCAGAAATGTGTAGCGATATATTAAATAATACTGGGGTTGCTTTATTACCAGGTTCTGATTTCGGATTTAATCCAGATAGAATGTTAGCAAGATTAAGTTTTACAGATTTTGATGGAGAAGAGTTTATGAACAATATTAGTGGAAAAGAAAATATTGATGAAAAATTAATCGATAAGTTTGCACCAAAAGTGGTTGAAGGTGTAAATAAATTAAAGAAATGGTCAGAAACCTAATAAAATCACTCTATACAGCTATGATTATTTTTTGTTAGAATAAATTTATAAAAATAACGACATATAAATAGAGGGGTAAATAATGAAAAAAATAATCACATCTCTATCAAGTGCTTTACTGATTTTATTCGCATCGTTGTCTTTGACAACTGTTGCTAAATCAGCTGAGTTCTTTACGATAGGAACAGGCGGACCGACAGGAGTATATTTCCAAACAGGAAACGCTATATGTAAAATGCTTCACAAGTCAGCAATTAGTGCTGAACATGGTAGAAAAAAAGGTACAGCTAAAGCTTACAGATGTACTGCTCCATCAACTGGTGGATCAAATTATAATATTGGTCAGATAGCAGCTGGAGAATTCCAATTTGGTGTAGCACAATCAGATTGGCAGTATCATGCTGTTAATGGATCTAGTAAATGGGAAGGAAAACAATTTAGCAATTTAAGAGCAGTGTTTTCAGTTCATAATGAGCCTTTCCAAATTTGGGCAAGAAAAAAAGCAAAAATTAAAGATTTTGCAGATTTAGAGGGAAAAGTTGTTAACATTGGTAACCCAGGTTCAGGCCAACGAGGAACTATGGAAGAACTTATGAAAGCTATGGGTGTTGATAATAGCTTCTTTAAATCAACAACTGAACTTACTTCTTCTGAACAAGTTAAGGCGCTATGTGACGGAAAAATAGATGCATTTGGTTATTCTGTTGGATTTCCAAATGGTGCTATGGAACAAGCAGCAACTTGTGCAGCAAAAGCATCACCAATCAATTTAACAGGGCCAGAGGTTCAAGGTCTGATTGATGGTGCAGATTACTACGCACAAGCTGTAATCCCTAAAGGCACTTATACTAAACAGAAAAAAGATGCTACAACGTTTGGTGTAAAAGCTACTGTTGTGACTTCTGCAGATGTTTCTGAAGAGCTTGTATATTTAGTTACAAAAGCTGTAATGGAAAATTTTGATGATTTCAAAAAACAACATCCAGCATTTGGTTTCTTGGAAAAGAAAAATATGATTAAAGATGGTTTATCTGCTCCATTACATCCTGGTGCAATAAAATACTATAAAGAAGCTGGATTAATGTAATCCAATTTTTATTAATTAAAAAGGCCTGGTAATTTTTACCGGGCCTTTTTTTTATGGTATGAATAATTTTAATGAGCGACTCAATCAGCAGTAAAATTAAAAATAAAATAAGCGAAGACTTATCACCGACTAGAAATATTACTGGTTTTCATTTGAAAATTGTTTCAGCAATAGCAATTATTTGGTCATTATTTCAGCTTTGGTACGCTTCACCATTTCCATTTATGTTAAATTTTGGAATGTTTAAAGGATTGCCAGCAAGAGCAATTCATTTAGGTTTTGCTTTAACTTTAGCTTTTTTAATTTACCCAATATCAAAGGGTAAGAAAATTTCGTTTTTTGATATTTTGATAAGTTTTTTGGGAGCGATATCGTGTCTTTATATTTATTTTTTTTATGATCAGTTAGTTGAAAGAGGAGGTGTCCTTTTAAATCTTCGAATAACAGAAACATTTAATTTTCCATTAGAATTGATTTTAGGAGGATGTGGAATTTTAATTCTATTAGAGGCTACTAGAAGAGCTATTGGTTTACCTTTGGTAATAATTGCTAGTTGCTTTTTGTTGTTTTCATACTTTGGAAGGTATGCGCCTGAAATAATATCTCATGGTGGTTTATCTTTAAATAGACTTGTAGGCTTTCAGTGGCTTGATCAAGAAGCAATTTTTGGAATTCCGATTGGTGTATCAGTAGATTTTATCTTCTTATTTGTTCTATTTGGTGCTTTGCTTGAAACAGCTGGTGGTGGAAAATATTTTTTAGATCTTGCTTTTGCAATGGTTGGAAAAATGCGAGGGGGACCAGCAAAGGCAGCAATATTAGGTTCAGGTATGACTGGATTAATTTCAGGATCTTCAATTGCAAACACAGTCACAACTGGAACATTTACAATTCCAATTATGAAAAAAACTGGTTTTTCAAAAGAAAAAGCTGGTGCCATTGAGGTTTCTTCATCAGTCAATGGTCAGATAATGCCACCTGTCATGGGGGCGGCAGCATTTGTAATGGCTAGTTTTATTGGCGTAACTTACTTTGAAATAGTTAAACATGCTTTCTTACCAGCTATTATTTCTTATATAGCACTATTCTATATTTCACATTTAGAAGCTTTAAAATTAAATCTCAAGGGAATGGATGATGCAGACGTTCCTCGTTTAAAAAAAACTTTTTTATCTGGGGTACATTTTTTAATACCAATTTTTGTTTTAATTTATACGTTGGTTTATTTAAGATTTACAGCCTCTTATTCAATTTTTTATGCAACAATTACTTTGGTTTTAGTAAATTTAATAAATTTGTTTATAAAAAACGAAATTAAAAAAGATGCTCTTAAAGAATGGTTTAATCAAACAATAGTTGGTTTTGAAAAAGGTGCTCTAAATATGGTTGCTGTTGGTATAGCAATAGCAACTGCTGGTATTATAGTAGGAGCGGTTGGATCTACTGGTTTAAGTACTAATTTAATAATAGTTATAGAGTCTATAGCCAAGGATAACGTTACTATTTTATTGTTTTTAACAATCATTCTATGTTTACTTTTAGGAATGGGTTTACCAACAACTGCAAATTATGTTGTTGTTGCTTCTTTAATGGCAACTGTTTTAGTGGATGTTGGTAACGCATCAGGTTTTATTTTTCCATTAATTGCAGTTCATTTATTTGTCTTCTATTTTGGCTTAATGGCTGATGTTACTCCGCCTGTAGGACTTGCTTCTTATGCAGCTGCAGGAATATCTGGTGGAGATCCTTTAAAAACAGGAGTACAAGCCTTTTGGTATAGTCTAAGAACAGGAATTTTACCGATTGTATTTTTATTTAACCATGAGCTTTTACTTATTGGTATTGAAAATATTTGGCATGGATTGATTGTAATTGTAACTTCTTTAATTGGAATTTTAGTATTCACCTCAGCCACTCAAGGTTGGTTTATTAATAAACTTAAATGGTATGAAATAATTATTTTTTTATTAATTTCTATTTCCTTGTTATCACCAAACTTTGTTTTAAATAAATTTTACCCAAAATATAATTACGAAGATATTACTAAAATAAATTCAATAAAATTAGATTCAACAAAAGAAATTCAAATCAAAATAACAAGGCCTAGTTTATACGGAGATAGATACAAGTTATTTGTGATATCAAAAAATACTTTTGAGGATAAATTTACTTTGGAGGACTATGGAATTACATTATTGAAACAAGATGATAAAGTTGTTGTTGATAATTTGAAATGGAATGGAGAAGCAAAAAAAAATGGTTTTGAAATGGGAGACTATTTAAGTGAATTTAAAATTGAAAATTTAGACAGACCATCAAAAAATATTGTTTATCCTATAGCAATATTATTGTTAATAGTATTTGGTTACTTTAACTTTAAAAGAAAAGAGTAAAATTACCCACCAGGTCCTAAATTAGAAGGCTTTATTTTAATAATTTTCCATACTCCTGATGCAGAAGTAATTATTTTATTATTACACTTTAGCTCACAGAATAAAAAGACAAGAGTATTTGTTTTTTTTAAAATTTTTGTATGTCCAATAATTTCATCTCCAACTTTTGAAGTGCCTATAAATTTTATATCTAAAGAGATAGTTACACATGGAGCATTTTCTGCAGCTCTATGTGCAGCTGTTCCAGCTCCTGCATCTATTAATGCAGATAAATAGCCTCCATGAGTTATTCCAGCGGCATTTAAATGATTTTCATTAATTATAGATTTAAATTCGTATTCGTTCTCTGAAATAGTTCTAAATAAAACACCTCCATTGTGTTTCATAAAACCAGGTTTAATACTTATTTGATCAAATTCTTTGCTCATAATTTTTTATAATATAAAAGTTAAAATTAACAAAATAATTAAAATAATTACAAAAAAATAAATTACAGATTTTTGTAAAGATGCTTTTAAAAGCCAATTAAACATTTTTATTCCTTTTTGGTGGACCGCCCAGAACTCGAATCTGGAATCTCCCGGTTCGTAGCCGAGCGCCTTATCCAATTTGGCCAGCGGTCCTCACATTGCTTTTCTAAATATACCAAAGTTACTGCATTTTTTGATTTTATTAACAAATTTTGTTAAATAAAAATACAGCTTTGCACAAAAAGTCTAATTAATGTGCTAAAATATCATTAAACATACTTTTATTTGGGTATATAAACCCTTTTTAAAAATGAGTGAAAAAATACTTGTACCTGACATCGGTGATTTTGAAAATGTTGAAGTTATAGAGGTTCTTGTTAAACCTGGAGATCAAATAAAAGAAAATGATCCAATAGTCACAATTGAAAGTGATAAATCTAGTGTTGAAATTCCTTCAACATTATCTGGAAAAATAGATAATGTAGAAGTTAAGATTGGTGATAAAGTCTCTAAAGGAGATTTGTTACTTAGTCTTATATCTTCATCAAAAACATCATCAGAAAGCGGTGTTCCAAAAGATACTGAAAATATTATAAAACAAGCTGAAGATTCAATAGCTGAAAAAAAAGAAGAAAAAGAAATTATTTCTGAAACAGTAATAGAAAAAAAACAATCTAATATTCAAGTAGTTAATGGTTCAGATATTGACCCGCTTGAAACTCAAGATTGGTTAGAATCTTTGTCTGCAGTAATTTCCAAAGATGGAAATCAAAGAGCTCATTTTTTAATTAAAGAATTAATTAATAAAGCTTATCGTGAAGGAGCGAATATTCCTTATACTCAAAATACACCATATATAAATACAATACCCCCTGAGGCTGAAGTAAAGTCGAGCGGTGATCAAAATATTGAAAGAAGAATTAGATCTTTAATTAGATGGAATGCTGCAGCAATGGTAGTTCGAGCAAATAAAAAATATCCTGAGCTTGGAGGACACATTGGTACATTTGCATCTGCTGCAACATTATACGATGTAGGTATGAACCATTTTTGGAGAGCAAAAAATAATAAATTTGGTGGAGATTTAATTTATTTTCAAGGACATAGCGCTCCGGGAATGTATGCAAGGGCATACTTAGAAGGTCGATTAAATGAAAAACAATTAGATAGTTTTAGACAAGAGGTAAAACCTGGAGGTTTATCGTCATATCCACACCCTTGGTTAATGCCAAAATTTTGGCAGTTCCCTACAGTTTCAATGGGTTTAGGACCTATGCTTGCCATATATCAAGCAAGATACATGAAATATTTAATCAACAGAGGTTTGATTAAAGATGAAGGAAGAAAGGTTTGGGCTTTTTTAGGTGATGGAGAGATGGATGAACCTGAGTCAATGGGAGCTATTGGATTAGCTGCAAGAGAAAATTTAGATAATTTAATATTTGTAATTAATTGTAATCTTCAAAGATTAGATGGTCCAGTTAGAGGTAATGGAAAAATTATTCAAGAGCTCGAAGGAAGTTTCAGAGGATCCGGTTGGAATGTAATTAAAGTTATTTGGGGATCATATTGGGATTCATTGATTGCAAATGATAAAACTGGTTATTTAGTTAAAGCCATGAATGAGACAGTCGATGGTGAGTATCAGGCAATGAAAGCTAGAGATGGTGCATACGTGAGGGAAAAATTTTTTGGTAAATACCCTGAAACACTAGAATTAGTATCAAGCATGTCAGATACAGATATTTGGAGACTTAATAGAGGAGGTCATGACCCTCACAAAGTTTTTGCAGCATATGATAAAGCAACCAAACACCAAGGAAGCCCAACAGTAATTATTGCAAAAACGATTAAAGGTTATGGAATGGGAAAATCAGGAGAAAGTGTAAATACTACCCATCAAACCAAAAAATTAGATGTAGATGATTTGATGTATTACAGAGATCGATTTGATGTTCCCTTAACAAATGACCAGGTGAGAAATATTGAATACTTTAGGCCTGATGATAAATCACCAGAAATAAAATATATAAAAGAAAGAAGAACAAAATTAGGTGGATATTTACCTGAACGTTCAACTTTTGCAAAACCAATTAAAGCGCCTTCAAAAGATATTTTCGATTTCATGAAATTGTCAACTGGTGAAAAAGAAATGTCTACTACTATGGCCTTAGTAAGGATGTTGACAAATTTATTAAGGGACAAAAATATATCTCCTAGATTGGTTCCTATTATTCCTGATGAAGCAAGAACATTTGGCATGGAAGGATTTTTTCAAAAAATAGGAATTTATGCTCACGAAGGGCAAAAGTATGAACCTGAGGATGCTAATCAATTAAGTTCTTATAGAGAAGATAAAAGTGGTCAAGTTTTAGAGGAGGGTATAAATGAAGCTGGTGCTATGTCTTCATGGATTGCTGCTGCCACTGCATATACTAATCATGATATTGAAATGATCCCTATTTATATTTTTTATTCAATGTTTGGATTTCAAAGAGTAGGAGATTTAGCTTGGGCAGCTGGAGATAGTCAAGCTAGAGGATTTTTGGTGGGTGCAACAGCTGGAAGAACAACATTAGCTGGAGAAGGCTTACAACACCAGGATGGACATAGTCATTTGATTGCATCAACTATTCCAAATTGTGTTACTTACGATCCTACATTTCACTATGAATTAGCTGTTATTTTTCGAGAAGGTTTAAGAAGAATGCATGAGAAAAATGAGAATGTTTTTTATTACATAACAACAATGAATGAAAATTATTCACACCCAGAAATGCCTAAAGATAAAAATTGTGAAGAAGGTATTTTAAAGGGCATGTATAAAATAAAAGAATTTAACAAATATAAAAAAACTAAAATTCAACTTTTAGGATCAGGTACAATCTTAAGAGAAATGATGTCAGCTGCAGAGATTTTGCAAAATGAATATCAAATTGATAGTGAGGTATGGAGTGTAACAAGTTTTAATGAATTAAGAAAAGATGGAATGGAGGTAGAAAGGTATAATCTTTTGAACCCCGACAAAGAACCTAAAAAATCTTACGTTGAGCAATGTTTAGGCAAAACTGAGGGCCCAATAATGGCTGCATCTGATTATATGAGAATGAATTCAGATCAAATTAGACCTTATACTAATAAAAGCTTTTATTCATTAGGAGCAGATGGTTTTGGAAGAAGTGATACAAGGAAAAATTTAAGAAAATTTTTTGAAGTAGATAAAGAACATTTGGTCGCTTACGGTTTAAGTGTATTGGCAAGAGAACAACTTATAGCCTCCAAACATGCAAAAAATGCAATGAAGAAGTATAATATTGATTCTAATAAACCAATGCCAACAAAATTATAATGTCAGAAACCAAGATTAAAGTACCCAATATTGGAGATTTTAGAGATGTTGAGGTTATTGAGGTATTAGTTTCTGAAGGTCAATCAATTAAAAAAAATGATCCTTTAATTACAATTGAAAGTGATAAATCTAGCGTAGAAATACCATCAAATTTAGAGGGTAAAATTAAAAATTTAAAAACAAAAGTAGGAGACAAAGTTTCCGAGGGTGACTTGATTTTAATTGTAGAAAGTACTTCAGAAGTTAAAAAGGAAGAGGTTAAAGAAAAATCAGAAATTGAAAAAGAGTCTAAAAAAATTGAAGTAACAAAACCTGAAATCCAAGAAAAAACTTCTTATAAAAATAAAATTTTAAATATTGCATCTGCAAGCCCAAAAGTCAGAAAATTTGCTAGAGAACTTGGTGTGAATATTAATCAAGTAGCTGGAAGTCAGAGAGATGGCAGAGTTGTTGAAGATGACATTAAAAAATTTGTCTCCTTTAATTCAAAAAACGATGTTGTGGCAAAAGATAATAAACCAGATAAAATTAAAAACGAATTTGAACATTCTGATTTTGGTGAAATAGAAATTAAAGATATACCAAGAGTTAAAAAATTATCATCAAAATATCTTACTAATTCATGGACAACAATTCCTCATGTTACAAATCATGATGAAGCCGATATAACAGAGATGGAAAGTTTTAGAAGTTCTTTAACAGATATGTATACTGGAGAAAAAATTAAAATTACACCTCTAGCATTTATAATAAAAGCTTTAGTTGCATCTCTTAAGAAATTTCCTAGTTTTAATTCCTCTATTGACGCAATTGAAACTGGAAAAATGACCTTAAAAAAGTATTACCATATTGGGATAGCGGTTGATACACCAAATGGATTGATGGTTCCAAAAATAAGGAATGCAAATAACAAAAAAATTTCTCTGATAAGCAAAGAATTAAAAGAAGTAAGTGAACTTTGTAGAAATTTAAAAATTGATAAAAAAGAATTATTTGGTGGCTCAATGACGATTACGAGTTTAGGTGGTATAGGAGGCTCATTTTTTACTCCTATAATTAATTATCCTGAAGTGGCTATATTGGGAGTAGGTAGATCTAAAAAAAAACAAATTTTTATTAATGGGAAGTTTCAAACCAGAACTATGCTACCAATTTCCCTATCTTATGATCATAGAATTATTGACGGAGCTGAAGCGGCTAGGTTTAACAATGATTTAAAAGAAAATTTAGGAAAAAATTTTGCTTACAAACTAGCTGTTTAAATAAAAATGTCTAAATCTATCTCTTTGCTCAGTGCTTTATTGTGTACTTTTATTTGGGGAACAACTTTTATTGCTCAAGATACAGGCATGGACAATATTGGTCCTTTTACATTTAATGCTGTGAGGTTTTTTGTTGGTTTTTTGGCCATAACTCCACTTATGATTTTATTTGAATTAAAAAATTTTAAATCAGAATTTAAATTAGATAAAAATACTTTCATAATTTATTCATTTTTAATAGGAGTTTCTTTATTTTTAGGTTCTGCGCTTCAACAAGTCGCTTTGCTTTATACAGATGTTGCAAATGCTGCTTTTTTTACAATTTTTTATGTGCCCATGGTACCGATTATCATTTTTTGGTTTAGTAAAAAATCAATGCATTGGAGTGTATGGCCTTCTGTAGTTCTATGTTTAATTGGAGGATATTTATTAACAAATTTTCATGATGCAACAGTAAGATTAGGAGATACTTTGGTAGTTCTTGGAGCTTTATTTTGGAGTACTCATATAATTTTCACTGGAATCATTATAACTAAATACAATCTTCCACTTACTTTAGGAGCAGTGCAGACTTTAATTGTAGCTATTTTATCATTTATAATTGGGATTATTTATGAAGAGTTTATTTTAAATAATATATTAATGGAAATTTATTCAATTTTATATGCAGGAATATTATCTGGTGGATTTGCATTTGTATTACAAATTTATGCTCAGCGAAATATAACACCAGCGCCTGCAGCTATAATTTTTTCTCTTGAAGGTGTATTTGCGACTATAGCTGCTTGGTTTATTTTAAATCAAATTCTAGATATAAATAATTTACTTGGATGTTTTTTTATTTTATGTGGCGTTCTCTTATCTCAATTACTACCTTTAATAAAAAAAAATACACCTAATAAATTAAACTAAACAAAATTAAGGCAATTATAATTCTATAAATTACAAAGGCATTCATTGAAAATTTATTTATATAAATTAAAAAGAATTTAACTGTTAAGAAAGAAAAAATAAAAGAAGATATAATTGCGATAATAATTAAGTAATTAAACTGAATTGATTGTTCAAAAACATCTTTTAAGCTTAAGACACTAGCTCCAGCCAATGCTGGGATTGAAAGTAAAAAAGATATCTTACTTGAATCTACTCTATTAAATTTTAAAATTCTCGCAGCTGTTATAGTAATTCCTGCCCTACTTACCCCAGGTACAAGAGAGAAAATTTGGAAAATACCTATAAATACAATTGACTTAAAGTTTAAATTCGAAGAAATTTTTTTATCAAATCGATTTTTGTCTGAGATGTATAAAATAATTGCAAATATAAATGTAGTCCATGCTATAATTTTTATGTTTCTTAACTGATAAATTAAACCTGTATTATAAAGTATATAGCCAACAATTATTAAAGGAATAGATCCAAGTATAATTAAACTTAAAAGTCTTTTATTTTTTCTAGCATCAAATAGTTCTTCTCTAAAAAAATAAATTATTGCCATTAGAGATCCTAAATGAAGACTTATATCAATTAAAAGAGAACTGGATTTAAATTTATATAATGTAGAAACCAAAATTAAATGAGCAGAGGAGCTTATAGGCAGAAATTCAGATATTCCTTGAATTGCGGAGAGAATTAAAACTTCTATAATATTTTGAAACATTATTTCTTCGTAACTTATAAAGTATTTATTTAAAACAATTCGATTTAAGCATAATAGCTATGCAATAATTAAAAACTTGTTTATTGGTGGTAATAATTTAAAAATTAATGTCAATATATATGACCTATTTTATGCTTTATATACATAAATCAAGGTATATTTTGCCAAAACTTAAATAATATTATGCCAGATAAAATGCTCAAATTTGTTAAAATAGGTCAACAAACTCCACCTAAAAGGGAAGTTGATACGAGAAAGAAAGATTTTAACGAAATTTATGACGAGTATATCAATGAAAAAGCCAAAGAACAGTCAAGTAGGTGTTCGCAATGTGGAGTACCTTTTTGCCAAGTTCATTGTCCTTTAAGTAACAACATTCCAGATTGGCTTAAACTGACAGCTGAGGGAAGATTAAAAGAGGCGTATGAATTATCCCAAAGTACAAACAATATGCCTGAAGTGTGTGGCCGAATTTGCCCCCAAGATAGATTATGCGAGGGGAATTGTGTAATTGAACAGTCTGGTCATGGAACAGTAACTATTGGATCAGTAGAAAAATATATTACAGATAATGCTTGGGCTCAGGGCTGGGTAAAACCAATTAAGGTAACGAGTGAAAAAAATCAAAGCGTAGGAATTATAGGAGCAGGTCCTGCTGGATTAGCTGCTGCAGAGCAATTAAGAAAAAATGGGTATAAAATTACTGTCTACGATAGATATGATAGAGCAGGAGGATTATTAATTTATGGAATTCCAAATTTTAAATTAGAAAAAGAAGTTGTAGAGCGAAGAACAAAACTCTTAAAGGATGGAGGAATTGAATTTGTTCAAAATTTTGAAGTTGGTAAGGACGCAAGCCTAGATCAATTAAGAAAAAAACACGATGCAATTTTAATTGCAACAGGAGTTTATAAAGCAAGAGAAATAAACTTACCTGGAAATGATCTTGATAATATTTTTCCTGCAATGGATTTTTTAACAGCATCTAATAAGAAAGGTCTAGGAGATGATGTTGAGTTGTTTGACAAAGGAATTTTAAATGCAGAAGGTAAAGATATTGTTGTAATCGGCGGAGGTGATACAGCAATGGATTGTGTAAGAACTTCTATAAGACAGAAGGCAAAATCTGTTAAATGTTTGTATAGAAGAGATAAAGAAAATATGCCAGGATCTGCTAGAGAAGTTGCAAATGCAGAAGAAGAAGGTGTTGAGTTTGTTTGGTTATCAAGTCCTAAAGAATTTAAAGGTACAAATAAAGTAGAAAAAATAATTGTAGATCAAATTAAATTAGGTGATCCAGACGAGACAGGAAGAAGAAAGCCACAAGTACAAGAAGGCTCAAGTTACGAAACAAAAGCAGATATGGTTATCAAAGCACTAGGTTTTGATCCTGAGGATTTACCAAATTTATTTGATAGTATTGAATTGCAAGTAACAAAGTGGGGAACTATTAAAACAGATTTTGATACTATGGAAACAAATATAAAAGGGGTGTTTGCTGCCGGTGATATAGTTAGAGGAGCTTCATTAGTTGTTTGGGCAATAAAGGATGGAAGAGATGCAGCAGCTTCAATTAAAACTTATCTAGAGAGTAAATCTAAAGTCGAAAAAAGAGTGGCTTAATGGAAAATTATAAAAAGAACCTTGAACTTTTAAAAGAAAATAATGTTTATTCAGAAGACATGGAGCATGATGCTTGTGGTGTTGGTATAATTGCATCAACTGAAGGGAAAAAATCTCGTAAAGTTGTAGAGTACGGTATTGAAGCGTTAAAAGCTGTTTGGCATAGAGGCGCTGTAGATGCCGATGGGAAAACTGGTGATGGAGCTGGAATTCATGTTGAAATACCAAAAGACTTCTTCATTGAAAAGATAGAAGTGACAGGACACACACATGACAATTCTGAAATATGTGTGGGCATGATATTTCTGCCTCGGAATGATTATGCAGCTCAAGAAAGTTGCAAAACTATTATTGAAAGTGAATTAACAAAAAATGATTTTAGTATTTACGGTTGGAGACAAGTTCCGGTTAATCCAAAAGTTTTAGGAGAAAAGGCATTCCAAACAATGCCTGAAATTATCCAAGTATTGTTTAAACCTTATAATCCAGAATTAACAAATAAAGATTTAGAAAGAAAAATTTACGAAACTAGAAGAAAGATAGAAAATGAAGCTTTTAAAAAATCTTTAAATAATTTTTATATTTGTTCATTGAGCTCTAAGTCTATAATTTACAAGGGAATGTTTTTAGCTGAAGCTATCTCAGATTTTTACCTTGATCTAAAAGATGAGAGATTTGTTTCAAGGTTTGCTATTTTTCATCAAAGATTTTCAACAAACACAGCACCTAGCTGGAATTTAGCTCAACCGTTTAGAGCTATAGCACATAATGGAGAAATTAATACTTACAGAGGAAATAAAAATTGGATGAAAGTTCATGAACAAGAGATGAACAGTCCCCTTTTTGACGATGTTGAAAACTTAAAACCTGTTATACAACAGGGAGCATCAGACTCTGCTGCATTAGACAATGTTTTTGAATTATTAAATATATCTGGTCAGCCTGCTCCTTTGGCTAAGCTTATGTTAGTTCCAGATGCATGGTCTAAAAAAAATAAAACTCTACCAAAAGATCACCAACAATTATTTAATTTTTTAAACAGCACAATGGAGCCATGGGATGGACCGGCAGCTATTGCTGGAACTGACAATGAGTGGGTTATAGCTGCAAATGATAGAAATGGATTAAGACCTTTAAGATACGCAATTACAAAAGACAAACTATTATTTGCAGGTTCTGAAACAGGTATGATTGAATTAAATGAAAAAAGAATTTTATCTAAAGGAAGATTGGGTCCTGGCGAAATAATTGGTGTCAGAATAGAAAAAGGAAAAGTATTTTCCAACAAGCAAATTAAAGATTATTTAGCTAAAGAATATAAACACTTTAATTCACAAATTATCGACCTAGATGATGAGTTAACTATTTCAGATGAAAAAAATTCTTTTTCGGGAGATGATTTAAGAAGAAGGCAATATACTTTTGGAATAAGTTTAGAAGACCTTGAGCTTATACTGCATCCTATGGCAGAAGATGCTAAAGAAGCAACTGGATCTATGGGCGACGATACACCATTGGCTGTTTTGTCAGATAGGTATAGACCGCTATATCATTTTTTTAGACAGAATTTTAGCCAAGTCACAAACCCACCAATAGACTCTTTAAGAGAGAACAAGGTTATGAGTTTGAAAACAAGATTTGGAAATCTTGGAAATATTTTAAATTTTGATAATTTAACAAAGCAAAATATTTATGTTTTAAATAGTCCAATATTATCAAATTCCCAGTTTGAAAAATTTATAAATTTTTTTGGTAATAATTCATCTATAATTGATTGTACTTTTTCTGATGAAGAAACTTTATTTGATTCAATTAAAAAAATTCAAAAAGAAGCTGAAATTGCAGTAAGACAGGGAATTACTCAATTGATTTTAAGTGACAAAGAGCTTTCTAATTCAAAACTTCCAATACCAATGCTTTTAGCGGTTGGATCAATTAATTCATTCCTTATTGAAAAAAAACTAAGAGGATATGTATCAATAAATGTTCAATCTGGAGAGGCTTTAGATACACACTCTTTCGCAACCTTAATAGGAGTTGGAGCAACTACTGTAAATCCATATTTAGCATTTGATAGCTTATTTCAGCGTCATGAAAAGAAATTATTTGGTAAATTTAGCTTTGATGAATGTGTGGAGAGATACATAAAATCAGTAAATGCAGGTCTATTAAAAATTATGTCTAAGATGGGTATTTCAGTTCTAAGTTCTTATAGAGGTGGATGTAACTTTGAAACCGTAGGTTTAAGCAGAACAATTGTTGCAGATTATTTTCCTGGAGTTGTCTCTAAAATTTCAGGTATTGGACTTACGGGTATAGAGAAAAAAATTCGAGAGATACATAAAGAGGCATTTGAAAGTTCCGAAACTATTTTGCCGATAGGTGGTATATACAGATATCGTAAAAATGGTGAAACACATCAATATCAGGGAAAATTAATTCATTTACTTCAAAGCGCTGTTGGATCTAATTCCTATGATGCTTATAAAAGATATGCAGATGGTATTTATAGTTTACCACCAATAAATCTTAGAGATTTAATTGATTTTAGAGAAAAAAAATTAAATGGTCCAATAGATATTTCTGAGGTTGAGCCAAAAGAAAATATTTTAAAAAGATTTGGAAGCGGGAGTATGTCTCACGGAGCTTTGTCGAAAGAGGCACATGAAACTTTGGCAACTGGTATGAATCGGATCAAAGGCGCTTCATGTAGTGGAGAGGGTGGTGAAGACGCAAGTAGATTTAAAGTTTTAGATAATGGTGATAGCGCAAACTCAAGAGTTAAACAAATAGCTTCTGCGAGATTCGGGGTTACAGTTAATTATCTTAATAATTGTAATGAGATAGAAATTAAAATTGCACAGGGTGCTAAGCCCGGTGAGGGGGGGCAATTACCAGGATTTAAAGTAACAGAAGAGATTGCTAAACTTAGACATTCGACGCCTGGAGTAACTTTAATATCACCACCACCTCATCATGATATTTATTCAATTGAGGATCTTGCACAATTAATTTATGATTTGAAACAGATAAATCCTAAAGCCAGAATAGGAGTCAAGTTAGTTGCTTCGTCCGGTGTAGGAACCATTGCTGCTGGTGTAGCTAAAGCAAAAGCAGATATAATATTAATTTCTGGACATAATGGTGGAACAGGAGCAACGCCTCAAACAAGTGTTAAGTATGTAGGAATACCATGGGAAATGGGTTTAACAGAAGCAAACCAAGTATTAACTTTAAATAATCTTAGACATAAAGTTACATTAAGAACAGACGGTGGAATTAAAACTGGACGAGATGTAGTGATAGCAGCAATGATGGGCGCTGAAGAATATGGTGTTGCGACTACAGCATTAGTTGCAATGGGATGTATAATGGTAAGACAGTGTCATTCTAATACGTGCCCTGTAGGTGTTTGTACACAAGATGAAAAGCTTAGAGAAAAATTTACCGGAACTCCAGAAAAAGTAGTTAATCTTTTCACATTTATAGCTACTGAAGTAAGAGAAATATTAGCAAATTTAGGTTTTAAATCATTGAGTCAAGTGATTGGTCGGACAGATTTGCTAAAACAAATTAGTAAGGGTTCTCCAAATTTAGACGATCTAGATTTAAATCCTTTATTTGTTCAAGCTGACACTGGAAGTAAGCCAAGGTATTGTGAGGATCAAGAAATAAATAGTGTACCAGATACTCTTGACCAAGAAATCTGGCCAGAAATTGAAAAAGCTTTAGATAATTCTGAAAAAATTAAAAAAGAATATCAAATAAAAAATACTCACAGGGCAGTAGGCACAAGAATTTCTCATCATTTATATAAAAAATATGGTTATGAAAAACTTGAAGAAAACTTTTTAGTCTTAAATTTCAAAGGATCAGCAGGTCAATCATTTGGTGCTTTCTCTTCAAAAGGTTTAAAGCTTGTATTAAAGGGAGATGCTAATGATTATGTTGGTAAAGGTTTGTCAGGAGCTACAATTTCAATAAAATTACCTGAAGAGAGTAATTTGGTTTCAAATGAGAATACAATTTTAGGAAATACTGTTCTTTATGGAGCTACTTCAGGAAAACTTTTTGCTGCTGGCCAAGCTGGCGAAAGATTTTCTGTTAGAAATTCTGGTGCAATTACAGTAATTGAAGGATGCGATTCTAATGGATGTGAATATATGACTGGTGGAATAGTAGTAATTTTAGGAGATGTTGGTGATAATTTTGCAGCTGGTATGACAGGTGGAATGGCCTTTATATACGACAAAACTCAACAATTCGAAAAGAAAGTAAATCCAGAGTCAGTAGTTTGGCAAAATGTAGAGACAGATTATTGGAAAGAATATCTAAAAAATTTAGTCAATGAGCACTTTAAAGAAACTGAATCTCAATTGTCAAAAAAAATAATTGAAAACTTTGATGATGAAGTAAATAATTTTGTTCAAGTGTGTCCTAAAGAAATGTTGGATAAATTAAAAAATCCAATTACTTTAAAAAAAGATATAAAAAAAGTTAGCTAAATTAATAATTTAAGCTCCTTTAAAATTATATTAAGCCATTTTTTATTTGATAAACTGTGATCACCTTTTTTTATAATATTTAATTTTTTCTTAGCTTTTGGAAATAATTTTAAAACTTTTCTTGAATATGAGACAGGAACCGCCTCATCTTTTTCACCATGTACCATTGTTACTTTAATATTTGAATTAATTTTCTTGTTTAAGACTTTGTTTTTTCTTCCATCTTTTATTAGTTGTAGAGTAATTGGATATTCATAATTTCCACGTTTTAATTGATAAATGCCCTTACGAATTGTTTCCTTTTTCATTTTTTTGGTAAATTTTTTCCACATTAAATTTTCTAAAAATTCGGGAGCAGCCCCTATTCCTAAAAATCCTTTAATCTGTTTTTTGAAAATTTTGAATTGATTTAGTGAAATCCATGCACCCATACTTGAACCAATTAACACAAATTCTTTTTTTTTAACGTATTTTCTTATTAAAATTGAAGTCTCTTTACTCCATTTTGAAATGTTTCCATTTATAAATTTTCCAGAAGATTTCCCATGACCAGAGTATTCCAGTGCCAAAAAACTTTTTTTATTTTTTTTTGCAAATTTTAAAAATGCATTTGGTTTTTTACCTTCAAGGTCTGACATAAAACCATGTAAAAAAACTATAAAAGAACTATTCCTAAAAGTTTTAGAAATATATCTAATTTTCTTTGAATTTGATATCTTGTGGTATTTGAATTTTGCCATAATCGTTTATTAGTTATAACTATTAATATATAATCATATCAAATGACATCTGATTTAAAAGTTTTGCAGGTTATTCCAAAATTAGGGTATGGGGGTGCTGAAACAGGCTGTTATGATATCGCACACTTTTTACCAGAAAATAATTGTAAATCATTTATTGTAACAAGTGGGGGCGAATTACTTAAATTTGTTGATAAAAAAAAAGTAAAAGTATTTAGATTACCAGTACATAGTAAAAATCCATTATTAATTTTGATAAATGCTTTAATTTTAATTGGTATAATTTTGATTAATAATATCTCAATAGTTCATGCAAGAAGTAGAGCTCCAGCTTGGTCATGTTTGTTTGCAACAAAATTGACGGGTAGAAAATTTGTAACAACATTTCATGGCACATATAATTTCAAAAATAATTTAAAAAAAATTTATAATTCGATTATGATAAGATCTGATCTTATCATTGCAGGATCAAATTTTATATTTTCACATATTAAGGAAAATTATTCAAAATATCTAAATGATAAAAAAAAGTTAATGGTTATTTTCAGGGGAATTAATGTTGATTATTTTGATCCTACAACAAAATTTGAGTCTGATGAAAAAAAATTATTAATTAAATGGAATATTGAGAAAGATAAAAAAATTATACTTTTACCTGCTAGATTAACATCTTGGAAAGGACAAGAAGTTTTTATTGAAGCAATTAATTTAGTGAATATAGAGCTGGGTTATGAAGCGTTCTATGCTGTCATTCTAGGCAGTGACCAAGGTAGAGATTTATATAAAAAAAAATTATTAAGACTTTCAGAACAACACAGGTTAACAAACCAAATAAGATTCATAGACCACTGTAAGGATATGGCTTTGGCTTATAAGGTGTCAGATATTGTAGTGTCTGCCTCAACAGAACCGGAAGCTTTTGGAAGAGTTGCTGTTGAAGCACAATCAATGGAGACACCAATTGTTGCAAGTAATATTGGTGGTTCGAATGAAACAATTATAGATGAAAAAACAGGTTTTTTATATGAAGCAGGAGATGCAAAGGCTTTAAGTAAAAAAATTTTAAAACTTCTTTATTTGGATGAAACACTATTAAAATCAATTGGTATAGAGGGAAGAAAAAACATTCTCCAAAAATTTAATGTTGAAAAAATGTGCTTTTCTACTTATTCAGAGTATAAGAGATTATTAAATTAAATGCCTAAAATTACATTACCTGACGGAAACAATATTGATTTTCCTAATAAAGTTACTGGAATTGAAGTAGCTGAAAAAATTAGCAAATCATTAGCTAAACAAGCCATGGTTATGAGTGTTAACGGTGAACTTAGAGACCTTGATCATTTAATTGACAACGATTGTTCTATAAAAATTTTTACTTCAAAAAATCCAGAAGGTTTAGAAACTATAAGACACGACACAGCTCATATCTTAGCTATGGCTGTTCAAGAATTATTTCCTGGCACTCAAGTTACAATTGGGCCAGTGATTGAAAATGGTTTCTATTACGACTTTGCCAGAAAAGAACCATTTACAGAGGATGATCTTGTTAAAATTGAGAATAAAATGAAAGAGATTGTTGATAGGAACGAAATAACAAAAAGAGAAGTTTGGGATAGAAATAAAGCAATAAGCCATTTTAAAAAAAAAGGAGAAATTTATAAAGCTGAGCTGATCGAAGCGATACCTGAAAACGAAGATGTATCAATTTATTTTCATGGGGAATGGCATGATTTATGTAGAGGTCCACATCTCTCTTCAACAGGTAAAATTGGAAAATATTTTAAACTTATGAAAGTGTCAGGAGCATACTGGAGAGGAGATTCAAATAATGAAATGTTACAACGAATATATGGAACGAGCTGGGCAACTCAAAAAGATTTAGATGAATATTTAAAAAGAATCGAAGAAGCTGAAAAAAGAGATCATAGAAAACTTGGAAAAGAAATGGACCTGTTTCATTTTAGAGAAGAAAGTCCTGGATCAGTCTTTTGGCATGAAAAAGGATGGGCCCTATTTCAGAAATTAATTAACTATATGAGAAGTCGACAAGACGCTGCTGGTTATAAAGAAGTAAACACACCAGAAATATTAGATAGGCAACTATGGGAAAAATCTGGGCATTGGGAAAAATATGGAGAAAATATGTACACCTCAGAAACACCAGATGAAAAAGTATTTGCAATTAAACCTATGAATTGTCCTGGGCATATTCAGGTATTTAATCAAGGTTTAAAAAGTTATAGAGATCTTCCTTTGCGTATTGCAGAATTCGGAAAAGTACATCGGTACGAACCATCCGGAGCTCTACATGGATTATTAAGGGTAAGAGCTTTTACTCAAGATGATGCTCATATATTTTGTTCTGAAGATCAAATTACTAGTGAATGTTTAGAGGTAACTAATTTAATTCTAGATATTTATAAAGACTTAGGCTTCAAAAATGTAATTCTTAAATATGCAGATAGACCTGAAGTAAGAGTTGGGGATGATGAAATTTGGGATAAAGCAGAGGCCTCTTTGCTTGAAGCGGTTAAAGCTTCCAAGTTGGAATATAGTATTAATAAGGGTGAGGGAGCATTTTATGGTCCAAAAATTGAATTTGTTTTAAGAGATGCAATCGGTAGAGATTGGCAATGTGGAACTTTACAAGTTGATTTAAACTTACCTGGAAGATTAGATGCATCATATGTTGATAAAGATGGAACTAAAAAGGTTCCTGTTATGTTACATAGAGCGTTATTTGGTTCTTTAGAAAGATTTGTTGGAATTCTAATTGAAAACTACGCAGGCAAGTTTCCTTTCTGGCTATCTCCTTTGCAGACAATGGTTATACCTATCTCAGAGGAATTTAATGATTACGCAGTTGAAGTATCTAAAAAAATTAAAAATGCAGGTATTAGTTCTGCAGTAGACTTAAAAAATAATAATTTAAATTATAAAATAAGAGATCATTCTTTAGAAAAAATACCGCTTTTGTTAATTTGTGGTAAAAAAGAAGTTGACTCCAATTCAGTAACGATTAGAAGATTAGACTCTAATAAACAAGAAAATATGGATATAGATAAATTCTTAAAAACATTCTCCGCTTTAAATAAAGCATCATCAAACTAAGTGGCAGATTTCAAACAAAATTATTTTCAAAGAAGAACTAAGGATAGAGGTCCAAGATCTAACAATAGAATTTCTTCTCCTGATGTGCAGGTTATAGCAAGTAATGGAGAAAATCTTGGAGTGATGAATACCAATGAAGCTATTTCTATGGCAAAAAATCAAGGTTTAGATTTAATTGAAATAGCACCGAATGCAAATCCTCCAGTATGTAAAATAATGGATATGGGTAAATATAAGTATGATGCTCAAAAAAAAGCAAATCTTGCAAAGAAAAAACAAAAAATTATTTCTTTAAAAGAAATTAAAATGCGACCTGTTACGGAAACTCATGATTATGAGTTTAAAGTCAAAAATGCTAAAAAATTTATAGCTAAAGGAGATAAGGTCAAATTCACTATAAGATTTAAAGGCAGAGAGCTTCAGCATTCTCATCTAGGAAATGAACTAATGGGCAAAATTAAAGAAGATATGAAGGATATCGGTAAGGTAGAATTGCATCCCAAGTTTGATGGGAAACAAATGATCATGGTAATTCAGCCTTTATAAGCCTTAATAGAGGTTGTAAAATTATATCTTTCTTTGTATAAGTCCGCAGATTTATGCCAAAACTAAAAACAAAAAGCTCTGCAAAAAAAAGATTTAAAATATCTGCCAAGGGTAAGGTAATTTCTGCTCAAGCAGGTAAAAGACATGGTATGATCAAAAGAACGAATTCACAAATAAGAAAATTAAGAGGCACTACAACATTGTCTAAACAAGATGGAAAAATTGTTAAGTCATACATGCCTTACAGTTTAAGAGGTTAATAATGGCAAGAGTTAAAAGAGGTGTAACTAGTAAAGCTAAACATAAAAAAGTTTTAAAAGCTGTAAAAGGTCAATGGGGTAGAAGAAAAAATACTATTAGAGTTGCTAAGCAAGCTATGGAAAAATCCATGCAATACGCTTATAGAGACAGAAGAAATAAAAAAAGAGATTTTAAATCATTGTGGATACAGAGAATCAATGCAGGAGTTAGAGCCGAGGGCTTAACTTATTCAAAATTTATCAATGGATTAAATAAATGTGGTATTGCAATAGATAGAAAAATTCTTGCTGAAATTGCTTATGATAGCCCAGAAGCATTCAAAACAATTGTACAAAAAGCTCAATCGGCTTTAAATTAATCTTCGCTATTGTTTTTATTTCTTAAGGAAATAATCTACTAATATGTCAGAGATAAAAAATATTAGAGATCAGTTTATATCAAAGCTAGAAAATGATTTAAGCATTGATCAAATAAATGAAATCAAAATCGAGCTCTTTGGTAAAAATGGTTTAATTTCATCAAAATTTAAAACAATAGGATCAATATCAGAGACTGATAGAAAAAAATTTGCATCAGATTTAAATCAAGTTAAAGACGAACTTCAGAATTTGATAACTTCTAAAATTAGCGAGATAGAGGGAAAAAAAATAAACGAAAAATTAGAAAAGGAAAAAGTTGATATAACTTTACCTGAAAGATCATTCGTTAGAGGAAAAGTTCATCCAGTATCACAAACTATTGATGAAATTTCTTCTATTTTCTCTGAAATAGGATTTAGTGTTGAGGAAGGCCCTGATGTTGAAAACGAATACAACAACTTTACTGCTCTAAACACACCAGACAATCATCCAGCGAGAGATATGCATGATACATTTTACTTAGATGAAAACAAAGAGGTTTTGTTACGAACTCATACTTCACCAGTTCAAATCAGAACTATGCTAAAAGATAAACCTCCATTCAAGATCATTGCTCCTGGAAGAACTTATAGATCTGATAGTGATCAAACACACGCACCAATGTTTCATCAAGTAGAAGGTTTGCATATTGATACAAATATTAATATGGGGCATTTGAAAGGATGCTTGAATTATTTCATTAAAGAATTTTTTGAAGTAGAAAAAATTAAAATGAGATTTAGACCTAGTCATTTTCCATTCACAGAACCATCTGCTGAGGTAGATATTGGTTATGAAATAAAAGATGGAAAAATAATAATCGGAGAGGGAGATAAGTGGCTTGAAATTTTAGGTTGCGGTATGGTGCATCCAAATGTCTTAAGAAATGTAAAAGTAGATCCTTCTAAATATCAAGGATATGCCTTTGGCATAGGTATAGACCGATTAGCAATGCTTAAATACGGCATTAATGATTTAAGAGCGTTTTTTGATTGTGATTATAGATGGCTAAATCATTTTGGTTTTGATCCACTTGATGTTCCTTCAAATTACAGAGGTTTAAGCAGATGAAGATTACATATGATTGGTTAAAAGATCATTTAAAAGTAAGTGCTAAAGAAGATAAACTTCTTGAGAAACTAACAGACATAGGTCTTGAGGTTGAGAGTATAGAAAACTTATCTGAAGGGTTAGATTTATTTAAGGTAGCAAAAATTGTAAAAACAGAAAAACATCCTAATGCAGACAGACTTAAAGTTTGTGATGTTGATGTTGGTGATAAAGAAATCAAAAAAGTTGTTTGTGGTGCTAAAAATGCAAGAGAGGGGCTTCTTACTGTATATGCTCCACCAGGTGCAATAATCCCAAAAAACAAAACTAAACTTGTTGTTGTAAAAATAAGAGATGTTACATCTTATGGAATGCTCTGTTCTGAATCTGAGTTAAATTTATCAGATGAAAGTGATGGGATTACTGAGCTGTCGTCATCCAAATATGCCAAAAATATTGGAAAAAGTTATTTTTCTAAATCAAGTTCTAATCTTATAGACTTATCAATTACACCAAACAGACCAGACTGTCTAGGTGTTCGGGGAATAGCGAGAGATTTATCAGCTGCAGGTTTTGGAAACTTAAAACCAGAAAAAGATAAAAAAATTAAATCTAATAAAAAACAGATCTTAAAGGTAAAAATAACAAAAGAAAAAAATCAAGGCTGTTTATCTTTTGGTAGCTGCTTGATAACTAACGTCAAAAATACAGAAAGTCCTCAATGGTTGAAAGATAAATTAATTTCCATAGGCCAAAAACCAATATCTACAATTGTGGATATTACCAATTATGTCATGATTGATATTAATCGTCCTTTGCACGCATACGATGCTGACAAAATTGATAAGGGAATAATTGTTAGAAATTCAAAATCAGGAGAAGAATTTACTGCTCTAGATAATAAAAATTATAAACTAGATGATGGAATGTGTGTAATAAGTGATAACAAAGGTGTCTTAGGCCTAGGAGGAATTATTGGAGGAACAAGATCTGGTACAGAGTTAGATACAAAAAATGTTTTATTAGAGTCGGCTTATTTCGATCCAAGATCAATTAGAAAAACTGCTAAAAAATTGAATATCGATACAGATGCTAAATTTAGATTTGAAAGAGGTATTGATCAGTTGTCTATTGAAGATGGATTAAATAAAGCAGCTTTTTTAATTAAAGAAATTTGTGGTGGTGAAATTAGTAAAATAGATGTTCAAAAAATTGAGTCTTATAAAAACAAAGTAATAAAATTTGAACCACAAACGTTTGAAAAAATTACTGGTTTTAAAATATCGACCAAAGAAATGATAACTATTTTAGAAAAACTTGGTTTTAAATTAAAAAAAGAAAAAAAATTCTTTAAATTGTCAGTTCCGTCTTGGAGACCAGATATTGTTCAAGAAATTGATATAGTTGAGGAACTTGTAAGAATTAGTGGCTATGAAAAAATAAAAATAGAAAATCCTATTAAAGAAAGATCAAAAAATACTTTAAATCCAACTCAAAAGTTATTTCATTTTCTTCAAAGGGCAGTAGCATCCAAAGGGTATTTAGAGGCTATTACTTGGTCTTTTGCTGATTCAAAATATAACGATCACTTTAAAGAAGCCAATAAAGAAATAAAAATTGTAAATCCAATTAGCTCTGAATTGGGAGTATTAAGAAATTCTATTTTTTCAAATTTAGTGATGTACATAAGCAAAAACTTAGATAGAGGAATTAAAGATTTATCAATATTTGAAATAGGGCCAATATTTTATGGTTCACAACCTGGGGCTCAGAATACAGTTGTTTGTGGTTTGTCGGCAGGGAAAAAATCTAGACTTTCATGGATTGAAAAAGATAGAAATGTAGATGTTTTTGATATTAAAAGAGATGTTATACAAACTTTAGTAGAGGCCGGTTATGACTCAGACAAATTTTATATTGATGATGAAAGCCCCAATTATTATCATCCAGGAAAATCAGGCAGATTATTTTTAAATAAGGGAAAAGATAAGGTAGCCGCTTATTTTGGCGAAATTCATCCAAATATTGTCAAAATACTAGATATTAAAACAGAGTCTTTGGTAGGATTCGAAATATTCCTAGATAATTTAAAACTGCCAAAAAAACCTTTAAAAGATCAAAAAACAAAATATTCAGTATCCGATTTTCAAAAATCTGAAAGAGATTTTGCATTTATTGTTGATAAAAAAATAAGTGTGCAAGATTTAGTAAGTGTCATATCAAATATTGATAAAAATTTAATTTCAAACATTAAAGTATTTGACGTTTATGAAGGAGATAATATTCCTGAAAATAAAAAATCAGTTGCTATAAGCGTTACTATTCAATCATTGGAAAAAACATTAACAGATAGTGATTTAGAAAAAACTAATAATTTGATAATAGAAACAGTTGAAAATAAAACTGGTGCTAAAATTCGTTCCTAAAATAATTAATGAGTTCAATTGATAATATAAGAAACTTTGCGATAATTGCGCATATAGATCATGGAAAATCTACTATAGCTGATAGAATTATTCATAGTTGCGGTGGATTAACTGAAAGAGAAATGAAAGCTCAAGTTTTAGACTCTATGGATATTGAGCGTGAAAGAGGAATCACAATTAAAGCTCAAACTGTAAAATTAAATTATAAAGCCAAAAATGGAAAAAATTATATTTTAAATATTATAGACACACCGGGCCATGTAGATTTTAGTTATGAAGTAAGTAGATCATTATATGCATGTGAGGGTTCAATTTTAATCGTAGACAGCACCCAGGGAGTAGAAGCTCAAACTTTGGCAAATGTTTATCAAGCTTTAGATACTAACCATGAGATAGTACCAGTTTTAAACAAGGTTGACTTACCAGCATCAGATTTAGATAGAACAAAAAAACAAATTGAAGAAGTAATAGGAATTGATACTGAAAATGCAATACCGTGCTCAGGCAAAACCGGTGAAGGAATAGAGAATATTTTAGAACAAATAATTACAACATTACCTGCTCCAAAAGGAGAAAGTTCAGCAGATCTGAAATGTTTATTGGTTGATAGCTGGTATGATACATATCTTGGTGTAGTAATTTTAGTTAGAGTGATAGATGGTAGACTTTCAAAACATATGAAAATAAAAATGATGTCTACTAATCAAGAATATATTGTTGAAAAAGTTGGGGTTTTTACACCTAAACCGGTAGATATAAATGAATTAAAAACAGGTGAAATAGGATTTATTACAACTGGAATTAAAGTTTTATCTGAAACAAAAGTTGGAGATACAATTTGTGATGCTTCAAAACCATTAAATGAAGCTTTACCTGGATTTAAACCAAGTAAACCCGTAGTGTTTTGTGGGCTATTTCCAGTAGATAGTTCTGAGTTTCAAAAGCTTAAAGACGGTTTAGCTAAATTACAATTAAATGATGCAAGTTTCTCGTTTGAACCTGAGTCATCATCAGCTTTAGGATTAGGTTTTAGATGTGGATTTTTAGGTTTACTTCATTTAGAAATTGTAACAGAAAGATTAGAAAGAGAGTTTGATGTTAATTTATTAACAACTACACCTGGTGTAGTTTATAAAGTTCATCTCAATAAAGGAAATATATTTGATCTTCAAAATCCATCGAGTTTACCTGATCCAACTTTAATAAAATATATTGAAGAACCATGGATAAAAGCAACAATCATTACTCCTGACCAATATTTAGGTTCAATTATAAAAATGTGTCAGGATAAAAGAGGGATCCAAATTAATTTAACTTATTCAGGAAATAGAGCTGTTGTAAACTATGAGTTACCATTGAATGAGGTTGTTTTTGATTTTAATGATAGACTGAAATCTATGACTAGTGGATATGCTAGCTTTGATTATGAAATCATTGAACATAGAGAGGGCGATTTAGTAAAACTTGGTATCTTAGTAAATGGAGAACCTGTTGATGCCTTAGCAATGATGATACATAAAGATTTTGCACAAAAAACAGGGAGAGAGGTTTGTGAAAAATTAAAAGATTTGATACCTAGACATAATTTTATGATCCCTGTTCAAGCTGCAATAGGAGGTAAAATTATTGCGAGAGAGACAATTAAAGGTTTTAAAAAAGATGTTTTAACTAAAATTCACGGTGGAGGGGCAACTGATAGAAAAAGAAAACTTTTAGAAAAACAGAAAAAAGGAAAAGCTAGATCAAAACAATTTGGAAGAGTTGAAATTCCACAAGAGGCATTTATTGGCGTACTTAAGATTTCAAAAGAAAAATAGTTGGAGAGGTGGCCGAGTGGTTGAAGGCGCACGCTTGGAAAGCGTGTAAAGGAGTAATTCTTTCATGGGTTCGAATCCCATCCTCTCCGCCATTAAATAAGCTATATTTTTCAGGGTTTATTTAAGCATTTTACAGTTTTTTTGTTAAGATAAATCAGCATTTTTTTAAAAAAATGTTATAATTTCCTTTTTCCAAAATTTAAAAAAATGACAAATAAAAACACATATCAGGCAGACTCCATTAAAGTTTTAAAGGGTCTTGAGGCGGTTAGAAAAAGACCAGGTATGTATATTGGGGATACAGATGATGGAACCGGTTTGCATCATATGGTCTATGAAGTTGTTGACAACTCAATTGATGAAGCATTAGCAGGATATTGTAAAAATATTAATGTAAAAATTAATTCTGACGGAACAATCACAGTAAATGATGATGGAAGAGGTATTCCTGTTGATATCCATAAAGGTGAAAAAAAATCAGCAGCAGAAGTAATTATGACCCAACTCCATGCAGGTGGTAAATTTGATCATGACTCATATAAAGTCTCAGGTGGACTGCATGGTGTGGGTGTATCAGTTGTCAACGCATTATCAGAAAAATTACAGTTAGAAATATTTCGAGATGGAAAAAAACACTACATAGAATTTCAAAATGGTGAAGCCAAAACCCCGCTTAAGGTAGTAGGAAAAGCCAAAAATACTGGAACTCAAATAACTTTTTTACCTTCTAAAGAAATTTTTTCTTCAATAAAATTTAGTGCAAATATTTTAATAAAAAGAATGCGAGAATTAGCATTTTTAAATAAAGGAATTAAAATAATATTTATTGATGCAAGCCAAAAGAAAGAAAAAATATCAGAGTTTAAGTTCGATGGTGGTGTAATTGAATTTGTAGATTTTTTAGATGAAAAAAGAGAAAAGTTACAAAACAAAAATGGAAATGATTTATTTAGAAAACCAATTTATATTGAGGGTAAAAAAAATAATATCGAATTAGAATGTTCTTTAAAATGGAATGCTGGATATACAGAAGATATATTTCCGTATACCAATAATATTTATCAAAAAGATGGTGGAACTCACTTATTGGGTTTTAGAAGTGCATTGACTAGAGTAGTTAATAAATATGCAAATGAAAATAATTTACTAAAGAAAAATAAGTTAGCAATTTCAGGTGATGATATTAAGGAAGGTCTCACTTGTGTGCTTTCTACTAAAATCCCTGATCCAAAATTTTCATCTCAGACAAAAGATAAGCTTGTTTCATCAGACGTAAGAATGATTGTAGAAACATTAGTAAATGAAAAATTATCTATTTGGTTTGATCAAAATCCGTCTATTGCGAAAATTATTTTATCTAAAGTTATTCAAGCTGCAATGGCAAGAGATGTTGCTAGAAAAGCAAGAGAGAATGTAAGAAGAAAAGGAGCTCTTGAATTAAGTGGTCTTCCTGGAAAATTAGCTGATTGTCAAATTGGCAAACAAGAGGGAACTGAATTATTTATTGTAGAGGGAGATTCAGCTGGTGGATCTGCAAAACAAGGAAGAAATAGAGCAAATCAAGCAGTTTTACCACTTAGAGGAAAAATACTTAATACTTATGTAGAAGATTTTAATGTGAAGAAAAATGGTAACGGTAATGGAAATGGTTCTGATCAAAGAACAAAGGCTTTGTCTAAAATGATTTCTTCAAATGAGATTGTTACTTTGATTAATGCTTTAGGTTTAGACCCGAAAGCACATGAAATTGATTTAAAAGATTTAAGATATGGTAAAATTATTATTATGACAGATGCCGATGTAGATGGCTCTCATATAAGAGCTCTACTTTTAACTTTTTTTAATAACAAACCATTTAATAAATTAATTGAAAATGGTCATGTTTATTTAGCACAACCGCCATTATTTAAAATTAATAAGGGTTCTAAAGGAATTTATATTAAAGATGAGAAGGAACTAGAAGATTACATTTTAAATAACAATAAAGAATTGAAGAAAATTAAGAAAGGTTCAAAAGATTACTTTAAAGCAGTTGATATAGAAAAATCAAAAATGAATATCCAAAGATTTAAAGGTCTTGGAGAAATGAATCCAGAAGAGCTATGGAATACTACATTAGATCCTAGTACAAGAAATTTACTACAAGTACAATACTCAAAAGATTTAAAAAAAGATCAAAGCTTAATTCATACTTTGATGGGTAATGATGTAGCGCTAAGAAAAGATTTTATAGTTTCTAATGCTATAAATGTTAGAAATCTTGACATTTAAAAATGAAGTTCTTTGAAACTTCAAAATATCATTCTTTTAAAAAATCTACTTATATCACTTTAAGATGGATTGGAATTGTAGGACAATTAATTGCAGTTAATTTTGTATATTTGTTTTTAAATTCTAACTTTGACTTTGTTACATCAAACTTAGTTATATTTTTAGGAATATTAAGTAATTTATATTTAATTTTTATTTATAAAAAAACACAACTATCAGATAGATCTGCTTTTCTTTTTTTACTAATTGATATTTTGCAATTAGGTGTTCTACTTTATTTGTCAGGGGGAATAACTAATCCATTCGTGATTTTTATATTAATACCAAGTGTTTTTTCATCATCTAATTTAAGCTTTAGAACAAATACTTCATTAGTAATTTTAACAATTATAATAATTATATTTTTAACTTTTTATTATGAAAATTTACCAATCAATCTAAATAGCGATTTTCATAATAATCATTATTTTTATTACTCTATTCCAGTTTCTTTGATAATTGCATTAGTTTTTTTAAATTACTTTGCAATGACTTTTGGAACTCAATCTAGACTAAGAAAAGAGGCATTAGGAAAAATGGAAGAAGTGATGGCTAAAGAACATGAACTTTTGTCTTTAGGTGGTCAGGCTGCTGCGGCTGCACATTCTTTAGGTACTCCCCTTTCAACAATAACAATAATTACTCATGATTTAATCAAACAATTCAAAGGACAAAAAGAATTAGAAAAAGATATAGAATTATTAAACAGTCAGGTTGAAAGATGTAATGAAATTTTGAAACGTTTAACATTAAATCCTGTGGAAGAAGATGAATTTATTGATAAAGATATTAATATTCGAGATTATTTGTATGAAATTATCACTTCATTTAAAGAAATTAGTAAAAAGAATTATGTATTCAATTTTGATCAGGACTCAAATCCAAAAAAAATAAGTAAATCAATAGAAATTGTTTATGGATTAAGAAACTTTATAGGAAATGCAAATAAATTTGCAAACAATACAATTTTTATTAATTTAAAAAGCGATAGTGAAATTACTGAGATTTCAATTGAAGATGATGGCCCTGGATATCCAAGAGACATCATATCAAAAATTGGAGAACCATATTTAAAATCAAGTTATTCAAAAGATAAGTCAAAAGAGGGTTTAGGGCTTGGATTATTTATTGGAAAAACTTTATTAGAAAAGAATTTTGCATCAGTAAATTTTAGAAATTCTAAAACTAGAAGTGGTGCTGAAGTTATTATTAGATGGATGAATAAAGAGTTATTTAATATTTAATGATATTTTTTCTTTGTTTCAAATAACCAACTTAATTGAGATATCATTACATCTCCTAATTCATTTACGTCAGTAATTTTGATAGCTTTATTGTAATACCTAGAAACATCGTGGCCAATTCCTATAGCCAAAACTTCAATATCTGTTTTATTTTCAACAAATTTAACAATCTTTTTTAAATGTTTTTCCAAAAAGTCACCTGAATTTACAGAAAGCGTTGAATCATCTACAGGGGCTCCATCAGAAATAACCATTAATATTTTTCTTTCTTCTTTTCTCTTTTTAATTCTATTATAGGCCCATGATATAGCTTCTCCATCAATATTCTCTTTAAGTAATCCTTCTTTAAGCATTAGTCCTAAATTATTTTTTGCTTGTCTCCAATGTGTATCTGCACCTTTATAAATTATATGTCTTAAATCATTCAATCTACCTGGAGTTTTAGGTTTTGAATTTTTTGTCCAAAACTCTCTACTTTGCCCACCTTTCCAGTTTTTAGTTGTGAAACCTAAAATTTCTACTTTAACAGAGCATCTCTCAAGAGTTCTAGACAAAATATCTGCACATATAGCAGCAATAGTAATTGGTCTTCCTCTCATAGATCCAGAATTATCGATTAATAAAGTTACTACTGTATCTTTAAAATCTAAGTCTTTTTCTTTTTTAAAAGACAATGAATTATAGGGATCCATAATAATTCTTGGAAGTTTTGAACTGTCCAGCAATCCTTCCTCTAAATCAAATTCCCACGCTCTATTTTGTTTTGCTAGTAATTGTCTTTGAAGTTTATTTGCAAGTTTTGTTATAATATCTTGAAACCCTATTAATTGTTGATCCAAATTTCTTCTTAGTTTTATGGCCTCGTCAGCATTTTCTAGATTTTCAGCTTTTACAACTTCATCAAATTGACTTGTAAATATTTTATAATCTAAATTGATACTATCTATTTTTTTTTGAGCTATTTGCTCTGAACTTTGTTCATCTGACTCTGTGTCTGAAAGTTGATCATCAAAGTTAAATTCGTCAATACTATAATCAGCATCTAATGAAGCCTCAGATACATTTTCGTCTTTTTCGTCTTTATTATCCTCTTTATCATTATTTTCATCTTCATTTGATGGGTTGTCTTGTCCTTGATCTTGATTTTCTTTTCTTTCGTCCTCATCTTCACTTTGAAAAATATCCATTTCTTCTAAAATTTCAGAAAATTTTGAACTATAAATATTTTGATCTTCAAGATTTTTAAGTAAAAATTCTTTATGTTTTTCTATAGCATTTTCAAAGTCTTTTTCCCAAAAATTAAGCATTTTTGTTGTTAAAGGATTTAGCTTGATTTCGTGAAAATTCTTAAGCATATATAGCTCAAATGCCTCTGAGATAGATACATCTTCTTTAGTTTTTAATTGATCTTTTCGCTTACGATTTATTATTTGATTATAATTTTCTTGAAAATTTTTCTCAATACCTTTTAGCATTTTTCCTCCTAAAGTCTCGTAACGTATTTTTTCAGCTATATTATAAAGAGATCTAGATGAAACATTGGAAGGAAGGTTTTTTTTATAAATTTTTTCATTACAAAATTTTTTTTTCAAAGCAGAGGAATCTGTTTCGGCACGTAACCTTATAAAGTCAGCTGGACTTGTTAAATTATCAATTTCTAGAAAATTAAATTCTTTAATTTTTTTTTCTTCAGAATTTTTTTCTTTTACTTCAAAATCATCAGCAATTACTTTTGCTGTAGAAGTTAAAGCAATTTTGAATTTTTCTTTTAAATTATTTTCTTTAGTGCTCATTAGATTTGAATATTAATCAAAGACTCAGGTAGCTCTTCACCAAAACATCTTTGATAATATTCTGCGATAGTATTTTTTTCAATATCATCACATTTATTAAGAAAAGTTACTCTGAAGGCGTAACCAGTGTCTTTAAAAATCTCTACATTTTCTGCCCAATGCAATACAGTTCTTGGGCTCATTACCGTCGAAATATCTCCTGCGACAAATCCTTTACGCGTTAGAGATGCTACTTTTATCATATTAGCAACCTTCTCTTTCCCTTTCGCGTTGTTAAGATTTTTATTTTTAGACAAAACAATATCCATTTCTTTATCTAGGCTAAGGTAATTTAATGTTGTTACGATATTCCATCTATCCATTTGACCTTGGTTGATTTGCTGTGTGCCATGATAAAGACCTGTAGTATCACCTAATCCTACTGTATTAGATGTAGCAAATAATCTAAAAAATTTATTTTGTTTAATTACTTTATTTTTATCCAATAATGTAAAATTACCTTCTGCTTCCAAAACTCTTTGGATTACAAACATTACATCTGGTCTTCCAGCATCATATTCATCAAAGACAAGTGCTACTGGGTTTTGAATTGACCATGGTAAGATCCCCTCTTTAAATTGAGTTACTTGTTTACCATCTTTAAGAACTATTGCATCTTTTCCAATTAAATCTATTCTACTTACATGACTATCTAAATTTACACGAATACAAGGCCAATTTAATCTTGCAGCAATTTGCTCAATGTGAGTAGATTTACCAGTTCCGTGATACCCTTGAACTAAAACTCTTTTATTAAATGCAAATCCTGAAATAATAGCTAAAGTAGTATCTCTATCGAATTTGTAGTTTTTATCAATTTCAGGAACATACTCATTTTTTTTTGAAAATGCATCTACTTCCATTTCCGAGTCAATTCCAAAAGTTTGTTTTAATGAAACTTTAATATCTGGTTCTGTATTAAGATTTAGTGTCAATTTTTTCTCTATAGGTATTTTTTAATTGAGTATAAGCCAATGTTATAAGTTTTAGTTTTTCCTCGTATTTTTTATTTCCAGAATTCATATCAGGGTGAAATTTTTTCACAAGTAATTTGAATTTATCTTGTATTTTCTTCCACTTTAAACCCACGGAAACCCCTAATATTCCAAAAGCTTTTATATCTTTATGATCAAATTTAAATTGACGCATATGATTATAATCTCCATCTATTTTTTCTTTATCGAACTCATCTCTCAAAGTAGTATTCCACAAAACTTTGAAAAAATTATCTGAAGAGCTAAAACTTTGAGTGGGTTTGTGCCATGTCATATCAGATTTTAAAAAATCCATTACTTGGTCATCATTCATTCCTGAAAAATAGTTCCAATTTTTATTAAATTCTTTAACATGTTCAAGGCAAAGCATTCTAAATTTTCTACTATTATCTTTTTCGACTGGCGCCCTATATTCACCAATTTCATTACAATTATTCCAGTCACAAATATTTTTCATGATATATAATAACATATATGGATATAAATGAGTTAATTACAATTGTAAAAAATAAATTATTAAATCAAATAAATATTGAGAGTATAAATATTGAAGACAAATCTTTTCTTCATAAAAATCATGAAGGAAATCAAGAAGGAAAATATCATTTAAAAGTGATTATTGTTTCAGAAGAACTAAAAAAAATGAATAAAATTGAAAGTAATAAAAAAATTTATAAGATTTTAGATCAAGAATTAAAAGAATTTATTCACTCAATTCAAATTTTAATTACTTAAAAAGTTTTTTAGAAATAAACTTAAGTTCTTTTTTGAGTATTGTTTATTAAAAATTGGTTTACCAATTTTTTTTAATAAAACTAAATTAATTTTTTCAGAATTATTTTTTTTATCTTTAATCATAAATGATAAAATTTTATTTAAATCTTTTATAGAAAAATATTTTTTTATCGAAGAAGGTAGACCAGAATTATCGATATGATTTATTATTATATTATATTCACTTTTACTGATCATGTTTTTCTTAAAACTAAAACAAAGTGCTGTTTTCATTCCAAGTATCACTGCTTCACCATGATTTAGTTTGTGGCTGTAACTCAAGCCTGCCTCATAAGCATGAGCAAATGTATGACCAAAATTTAACACTTTCCTTAATGATATTTCTTTCTCATCTTTTTCAACTATTTTTTTTTTAATTTTACAACTTTCATAAATTGCTTTTTCAATAAATGGAGATGAAAGAGTTAAAATCTTTTTAAGATTTTTATTTAAGAAATTAAAAAATTTTTTATTATCAATTAATGAATGCTTCAATATTTCTCCATATCCACAAATTATCTCTCTTTTTGATAAAGATTTAAGAAATTGAATATCTGAAAGAACCAATGATGGTTGATAGAAACTTCCTATTAAATTTTTACCATACTTAGAATTGACTCCAGTTTTTCCACCTATTGATGAGTCAACTTGAGCCAAAAGAGTTGTTGGAATATTTACAAACTTTAGACCTCTTTTGAAGAGACTAGCTGCAAAACCACTTACATCACCTGTAATCCCTCCTCCTAAAGAAATTAAAACATCATTTCTTGAGAAGTTTTTATTTAATAAAATTTCTAAAATTTTATTTACGCTTTTAATGTTTTTATTTTTTTCACTAGCGTTAAAAAATAACAAATAAATTTTTTTATTTTTTAAAGACCTTTTAATATTTGAGATAAATTTTTTTGGAACATTTTTATCGATAACAATTAAACATTTATCAAAATCAAGTGAATTTAATTTAAAAATTTTTGATACATTCAAGGTTAAATTTGATCCAATAATTATTGGATATTTTTCAGTTTTGGTTATTATTTTTAACTTAGTTTGTTTCATAAATTTCTAAAATTTTATTTACTATTTCAATTTTAGTAAGATTATCACATTTTATTTCATATAATGCTTTAGAATAAATATCGGACCGTTTCTTGATTAAGTCAATCAACTCAATATCTGTTGCATTAATAGCCAAAGGTCTTTTTCTACTATTTTTAATTCTATTTAACAATATTTTGTGATCCCAATTAAGCCAAAAAGATAAATGATTTTTTAAAATTTCTTTCCTTATATTACTGTTTGTAAAGGCTCCTCCACCAAGTGAGATCACAGTAGAGTTAAGCTTTAGTTTTTTTAAAGTTGTCTGTTCCTCTATTTTTCTAAAATAATCCTCACCCTTTACTTCAAAGATTTTTTTTATTGTAACGTTTAAATTTTTTTCAATTTCTTTATCAATATCTACAAAGTTTAATTTTAATTTCTTAGCTACTAAGGACCCTATCGAGGTCTTACCTGAACCCATCATCCCTAAAAAAACTAGATTTTCTTTTGATTTCATAAGTTTCTGTATTGAAAAAACATAAATATGTCTTAATTTGAAATTATCTAAAAGTATATGCAATTCATCAAAAACACAAGTTCAGGCAAAGCAAGTATGATAGCACTTGTAATTAAAACTATAATCGGATTAGGGGTTATTTTAGGTATTATTTTTTTTCTGAGTACAATAGATTTTCCAGCGCCTAAAAAAGAAATCGAAAAAATTATTCCAAATGAAAATTTTAAAATCGTTAAATAAGCAAATTATTTTAATTAAATTAGTTTGTCTTATTATTTTTACCCCTGTGTTTGCAGAAGAAAAACCAATTGATATTTGGAATATAGAAAAAAAAGATAATCAGGTTATTTCAGAAAAAAATATTTCAAGCGAAAATACTATAAGTACTTCTCAGAATAGTGTTTACGAATTACAAACAAAAAAACAAACAGATACAATTAAACTTGATAAAGAATTTTCATCAAAAGAAATTAAAATTGTTGGGTTATACGACCCAAGTGAATACGGCTTGAGTATGGATATGTGGTCAAATTCAGACGGAACTGTATTAAAAAAATTATTTGAGAATATTAATAAGTTTAATCTTTCTGAGGATGCATCTGACATTATGCACGTATCGTTATTAACAAATGCTCATTCACCAACTCAAAATATTACAGAGCAAGAATTTATGAGATTTAAATCTGAGTGGTTAATTAAAGACGCAAGCTTAAAACTAATTGAAGAATATTTAATTAAAAATCAAATAATAAATCTACATCCAGATCTAGCAAGATATTTGGTTGACAGTTATCTATCGGAGTCAAATGTAAAAAAATCATGTGAAGTTTTTTCTAAAAATACCGAACCTATACAGGATGAATATTTATCTAAATTTAATTTATATTGTTTAATCAATTATGGAAAAAGTGAGGAAGCACAATTGATTTTAGATTTAAAAAAAGAATTAGGATTTGAAGATAATTATTATGAAAATAAAATTAATTATTTATTTGGATATTTAGAAGAAGTAAATAAAGAAATATCTATTAATTCTATTTTAGATTTTCATTTAGCTCACAGAACAAATCCTGAGTTTTCTTATGAGCCTAACCAAGACACTCCTAAAATAATTTGGAAATATCTTTCTGCTTCTAATTTACTATACAAAATTCAAGATGTAGAAATCACAGATGTAGCAAAAATTTCTATAATAGAAAAAGCTGTAAATGATAAAAATTATTCTGAGGAAGAGTTGTTCGAATTTTATAAAAAATTTCAATTTAATTTTAATCAATTTTTAAATGCTAAAGAGGCATATAAATCTATATCCTCAATTGAGGGACGAGCTCTATTGTATCAGCGAATTCTTTTAACAGAGGAACCAAAACTTAAATTAGAGTTTATTAAGACTCTAAAGGATTTATTTATTAATGATAATATTGGTGATGCCTTTGATTCAGAATTGAAAAAATTTTTAGGAGAAATTAATGATAAAGATGTACCTTCAAATTTTACAACTTTTTATAATAATAATCTAAATAAATCAGAAGTTGCCGATAAAAAAATAAGATATAATAGTAAAATTTTACATCAGTCAAAACTAGTAAATTATTTTAATGGAGACTATGCAAAATCTAAAATTGAAGAAGACCTAGATAAATTTTTAAAGAAGATCAAAAAAGATAAAAAATATTCCCTATCAAAAAAAGATGTAATTTTTTTAGAGGCACTTAAATCTGATGGAATTCAAATTTCAAAAAAATATGATGGTCTCTATGAGATAAAAAAATCTGAAATGCCTGCAGATATACAAACAATGATAGATAATAATGAGATTGGTGCTGCATTGTTGAGAATAATTGAGGTAATTGGACCTGACAAAATTGAAAATATTGATGAAGATACAGTTTATTTTATTATCAATACTTTAAATCAATTAAATGTTGATTTAATTAGAAATAAACTATTGTTAAAAGTTCTTCCTTTAAAAGTATAAAAATTATAATAAAATAAAACCAATTTATGGCTATCAGAACTATAATAACAGAACCTAATAAGTTACTTAGACAAATTTCTAAACCAGTCAATGGTGTTGGTAAAGAAGAACAAAAATTGATGGATGACATGCTTGAGACAATGTATGCCGCAAACGGCATTGGTCTTGCAGCTATACAAATTGGAATTCCAAAAAGAATAATAGTAATTGATTTAAATAGAGACGAAATTCAAAAAAAACCAATGTATTTTGTAAACCCAATTATAAAAAACAAAGATCTACTAAAAGCAACTTATGAGGAAGGATGTCTTTCAGTGCCAAATCAGTTTGCAGAAGTTGATAGACCAAGTAAGTGTGAAGTTGAATACTTAGATTATGATGGTAATAAGAAACTATTAAAGGCAGACGGTTTACTGGCTACATGCGTACAGCATGAAATGGATCATTTAGAAGGAATATTATTTATTGATTATCTATCAAAATTAAAAAAATCTATGATAATTAAAAAATTATCTAAGAAAAAATCTTCAGCAGCAATTCTCTAAACATGCCAAAGAAAATTGTTTTTATGGGTACACCCATGTTTGCTGTACCTGTTTTAAAATCTCTTTACCAAAATGGATATCCTATTTCCTGTGTTTATACTCAACCACCTCAAAGATCTAAAAGGGGTCAAAAAATTAATAAGTCTCCAATTCAATTGATTTCAGAAACTTTAAATATAGAATTTAGAACTCCAAATTCATTAAAACAAAATAAACAGGAATTTGAATATTTAAAATCATTAGAAGCAGATTTGGCAATAGTTGTTGCTTATGGTCAAATTATACCAAAGTCATATTTAAATTTAACTAAAAAAGGATTTATTAATATACATGCGTCTATTCTTCCAAAGTGGAGAGGTGCTGCTCCGATTCAAAGATCAATTATGAATTTAGATAGAGAGACTGGGGTTAGTATTATGAAAATTGGAGAGGAGTTAGACACAGGACCGGTATGCAATGTATATAAAATTAATATTGAAAATAATTTAAATGCCGAGGATATAAATGAAAAGCTCTCAAGTTTGGCTGCAGAGAAAATTTTAGATAATATAGATGAAATATTTGAGGATAAAGCAAATTTTATAGAACAAGATCACTCATTAGCGACATATGCATCTAAAATTGAAAAGTTAGAAGGTCAGATTAATTGGAAAGAGGATGCTAAAATTATAATGGGTAAAATAAACGGACTTTATCCAGTTCCTGGAGCTTTTTTTATGTTTAAAGGTGAAAGATATAAAATATTAAAAGCAGAAACTGGACAAGCACAAGGAAAACCAGGTGAGGTTTTGTCTGACTATTTAGAAATTTCGTGTGGAGATAAAAAATCAATAATAATTAAAGAAATACAAAGACAAGGAAAAAAAGCTCAAAGTATTGGCGAATTTGTTTTGGGAACACAAATTAAAAAAGGTTCATTTTTACAATGAATAGATACCAAATACTTATTGAGTATGTAGGGACAAATTTTAAAGGGTGGCAAATTCAAAAAAAAGGTCCAACAATTCAAGGACTAATTCAAGAAAAATTATCAAAATTATTAAAAGAAAAGATTATTTTACATGGTCAAGGAAGAACTGATGCAGGTGTTCATGCATTTGAGCAGTCTGCACATTTTGATTGTAAAAATAAAATAACCGATACAATTAAATTTTTAAAATCTATAAATCATTTTTTAAATTTAAAAAATATCGCAATTAAAAAAATTAAAAGAAGAAACAATAAATTCCATGCCAGATTTTCTGCAAAACAAAGAATTTATAAATATTTTATTTTTAATCAAATAAGCCAACCAATAATTGAAAAAAATAGAGCATGGCATGTTCGAAGACCTCTAAATTTAGAATTAATGAAAAAAGGAGCAAAAAAGTTATTAGGAACACATGATTATTCAACTTTTAGATCTTCAAGCTGTAATGCAAAAAGTCCAATTAAAACTATTAAATCAATAAAAATTAAATCATCAAAAAATAAAATTGAATTTCAATTTAGTTCTCAATCATTCTTACAAAATCAGGTTAGATCTATGGTTGGTTGTTTAAAATACTTGGGAGAAACTAAATGGGATTTGAAAACTTTTGAAAAGAGATTTAAATTAAAACAAAGAACACTGTGCGCTCCTCCAGCACCGCCAGGTGGTTTATTTTTATTTAAAGTTCTTTATTAATTTATTTTTATTGCCCATAGCAAACTTTTTACTAATTCGCCATCTAGACTCGGCTCTTACAATATAACCGCAACAATTTTTTGATTTACATTTACAAGGAAATTGTTTGTAATTTTCATCATAACCAAATCCATAATCACAGGTAAACTCCTCACCTTTTTTAATATCTTTGATTGCTTTGACCCAAATTTTCAATCCCTTTCCATCATAGTCACAATTATTATCACAAGAATGATTAATTAAACCTGCAGTGTTCCATGGAAAATCTCCATCTAGGTCGTATCTTTTATTTATTGTAAATAAATATATCGGTTTACAATTATCATACTTATCAGAGTCTTGTGTTTGTTTTTTTGTTATAAGTTTTCCAACATAGTCAATTATCTTGGTTCCCTCTTTAATGTCACGGGTTGCATAAAGTCCCTTACCTTTATTATCAATTCCTGATTTTTTTATTCTATATAATTTCATGAAGATTTTTTATTTAGAGTTTTATTAAGAATTATCAATTAAATTCTAAAAGAGCATCAACATGTCTCTTAGTACTATCTCGAAGTGCTTTTAGGTCATAACCGCCTTCTAAAATTGAAACAACTTTTCCATTACAAAACTTTTTTGAAGCCATTAATATTCTCTTCGTAATAGTGAAATAATCCTCAGTCTTTAGATTAAATTGAGCCAGAGGGTCATCCTCATGGGCATCAAAACCAGCGCTGATTAATATAAATTCGGGATTAAATTCTTCCAATTTTTTTAATACATGGTCAAATACGTTTAAAAATTCCTCTGAATTTATACCAGCTGGCAAAGGTATATTAAAGATATTGTTAAATTTACCTCTTTCTTGTTCTGAACCAGTTCCTGGGTAGTATGGATATTGGTGAGTTGATATAAAAAGAACATTTTCATTCTCATAAAAAATATCCTGTGTTCCATTACCATGATGTACATCAAAATCTATTATTGCAACTTTCTTATATTTATATTTTTTCAACAAATAATTTGCACCGATACTTACTGAATTTAAAATGCAAAAACCAGCGGCCTTATTTTTTGAGCTATGATGTCCAGGAGGTCTAACACTACAAAATGCATTTCTAAATTCTTTTTTTTCTACTCCATCAATTGCAGCAATTATTGATCCAACTGCATCGAAAGTTGCATTTTTGCTTCCAGGTGAAATAATTGTATCACCATCAAGTGAAGAAAAACCTTTTTTTGGAAAAGAATTTTTTACTAAATTTAAGTAATTTGCTTCATGTGTCGTTAAAAGAATGTCATCTGAAACTTTAGATGGTTTCTTCCATATAATATTTTTATAATTAAGTTTTTTAAAATTTTCTACTATTACTGATACTCTTGCTATTTGTTCTGGATGCCCAGGACCTGTATCATGATTTAAAGATGTATCTGATGTAATTAAACCTGTTTTCACTTAAAGTAGTTATCTAAGATTTTGGTATAAATTAAAGTTAATCTTTTTAAATCAGATAAAGATACACATTCACCAACTTTATGCATAGTTTTCCCCACTAATCCAAATTCTAAACATGGAGCTATTTTTCTTATGAATCTTGCATCCGAAGTGCCACCAGTTGTAGATAATTTAGGTTTAATTTTAGTAATCTTTTTAATTGTATTTTGTATCATAAATGTAGTTTTGTTAGGCCTAGTTAAAAAGGCCTCACCAGAAACACTATATTCAATTTTATGTTTTGATTTATTTTTATTACAAATTTTTTTAATTATTTTATTTATTTTTTTCTTTAATTTGTAGGATGTATGTTTGTTATTAAATCTAATATTAAAAGATGCACTAGCTAGTCCTGGAATTACATTATCAGCTGAATTGTCAATGTTAATCTTTGTTATTTCTAAATTTGTAGGTTGAAAATTTTTTGTTCCTTTATCAAATTTAATTTCTTTTAATTCTTTAAGTATTTGTACTAAAGCTGTTGACGGATTGTTAGCTCTGTTTGGGTAAGCGACATGACCCTGAATTCCAATTACAGATAATTTTCCAGTCATACTGCCTCTACGACCAATTTTTATCATTTCTCCCAGTTTATTTGGATTCGTAGGCTCACCTACCAAGCAAAAATCTATTTTTTCTTTCTTTTTTCTCAAATACTCAACAACTTTTTTGGTCCCATTAATTGCAATTCCCTCTTCGTCTCCAGTAATTAGAAGACTTATAGACCCACCAAATTTTTTATTTTGCTTACAAAAATTACTTACTGCAGTAACAAATGCGGCTATTGAGCTTTTCATATCATTTGCACCTCTGCCAATTAAGTATCCTTTCTTAACAGAAGGTTTGAATGGATTAACACTCCAATCATTTAAATTACCAGGTGGCACCACATCTAAATGTCCTGCGTAACAGAAATTTGGACTTGCTGTACCAAGTTTTGCATAAAGATTTTTTACAGGATAACTATTTTTATCTTTGAACTCGAGTTTTTTAGTTTTAAAGCCTATTTTTTTTAATTGTTTTTCAAGAAATTTAATAACACCGGCATCAGTTTTTGTAACAGATGGAAATCTAATTAGCTCTTTTGCTAATTGAAGTTCATTAATTTTTTGCATTTTTATTCTCTTAAAAGATCATTAACTGATGTTTTTGATCTTGTCTTTTCATCAACTTGTTTAATTATTACTGCACAATATAAAGACGGTGCTTGAGAGTTGTTTTTATCTGGCAAGGATCCTGGAACTACCACTGAATAAGGTGGAATTTTTCCATAAGTTATTTCACCAGTTTTTCTATTAACAATTTTGGTTGATTGCCCAATATACATTCCCATACTTAGAACAGAGCCCTCTCCAACTATTACACCTTCTACCACTTCAGACATTGCACCTAAGAAAACATTATCTTCAATAATTGTTGGTAATGCTTGAGCAGGTTCTAATACACCTCCAACTCCAGTACCCGCAGAGATATGACAATTTTTTCCAATCTGACAACAACTTCCTGCACGACTGAATGTATCCATCATTGTACCTTCGTCAATGTATGCTCCGATATTTACGTAACAAGGCATCAAAACTGCATTTTTTCCAACAAATGATCCTTTTCTTACCGGAGAATTAGGCACCATTCTAAAACCAGCTTTTTCATGATCTTCTTTTGTCCATCCAGCTGTTTTTCCTTTAAGTAAATGAGCTTTGTCATACCAGCTACTGTATGGACCATTTAAATTTTCCATTGGATACATTCTAAAACTTAACATGATAGCTTTTTTTAAATGTTGATGAGTAACCCATTCACCATTGATCTTTTCAGCTACTCTTGCTTTCCCACTATCTAAATCATCAATAATTTCATTAACAGCATCCTTTAAAGATTTATCTGTATTTTGATTTACTTGGTTTTTATTTTCCCAAGCTTCATTTATAATATTTTCAATACTCATAATTTTATGAGTTTTTTAATAACCTTATTTCTTTTAAAAATAAAGAAAGATTTTCTATTTTGTAATCAATATACTCTTCATCAGACTCTTTTTTCCCCCAGTATTCATCATTGATTAACCAAACTGTTTTTGTTCCTCTTTCTTTTCCAATAGATAAGTTTTTTGCGATATCTTCAATGTAAAGTGTCTCAGTTGGATCAATTTGAAATTTTTTGACCATGAGATCAAATGCTTTTGCCTCAGGCTTTGGACTGTATTCAGCATCAACAATATCAAATATACCGTCAAATTGATCATCAATTCCTAAGTGAGAAGTGATATTTTTAACATGCTCTTTGCTACCATTTGTAAATATAAATTTGTTTAGATTAATATTTTCCAGCTCATTTCTTAAAGCAGTATCTTTTTCTAAAAAATCTAAGTTAATATCATGTACGTAGTCTAAAAATTCTCTTGGAGGTATATCGTGATGTATCATTAAACCATTAAGGCTAGTATTATATTTATGAAAATAATTTGTTTGTAATTTTTTTGCCTCTTTCAAATCTACATTTAATTTGTTTGAAATATATTGGGTCATTTTTTTACTTACTTGTCCAAATACTCCTTCGAGATCACTGTAGAGTACTCCATCACAATCAAATAATATGTTTTTGATATTCTTTAATTCTTTCATTGTCTAATTAAGGTCCCTGAACCTTTGTCGGAGAATATTTCCCATAAACATGAATGTGGCTTTGTACCATTAATTATCCCCACTGCCGTAACACCATTGTTCACTGCATCTATGCACGCGTTTATTTTAGGTATCATACCTTCTGTAATAGTTTCATTCTTAATCATTTCTAGAACCTCAGATGAAGAAATTTCTTCTATTAATTTTTTATTTTTATCCAGAACACCATCTACGTTCGTCATCAACAATAGTCTTCTAGATTTTAAGGATTTTGCTATAGCCATTGCAGCTGTATCTCCATTAATATTATATGTTTGATTTTCTATACCCAATCCTAATGGTGAAATTATTGGAATTTTATTTTGTTTAATTACACTTAATATTTGCTCATTATTTATCTCATTTGGTATTCCAACAAAACCAAGCTCTTCTGCTTCAGGTATAATTTTAATAACATTATTATTTTTTGTATGTATTGAGCTTGCTTCTGTCCCTTTGTCTTTTAAAGATTTTACAATATCATCATTAAAATCAATTAAAACAGACTCAACAATACTGATAATATTTTTATCAGTAACTCTAAGTCCTCTTATAAATTTTGATTGAATATTTGATTTTTCTAGTTCTCTTTTAATTCTAGGTCCACCACCGTGAATTACAACAGTTGCAAGGCCCAACTTATTTAGAATACTAAGATCAGTAATAAAGTTATTAAATACGTTTCTATCAATTAAAACGTTTCCACCATATTTAATTACTATTAAATCATTTTTGTATTTTTTAATATATTTTGTTACTTCATTTATTGGTGGCCCATCTTCAGGTAATATTTTTTCTAAATCCATTTATTATTTATTGAAATATTAATTTGTAGTTTTTATTTTAGTACGCTTCATAATGAAAACTTGCTGAGCCATAGTCAAAATATTATTAGCTGTCCAATAAATTACCAAACCACTTGGAAATGGTGCAAGAATCACAGTAAGGAAAACGGGGAACCACGCAAAGATCTTAGCTTGTATTGGGTCGGTAGGCGCAGGATTCAATTTCTGTTGTACCCACATGCTAGCACCCATCGCCACTGGCCACGCTCCAATCACTAGGAAGCCTGGGACATCATAGGGCAGTAGTCCAAATAAGTTGAATAGACTGGTCGGATCACGTTCACTTAAATCGTGTATCCAACCATAAAATGGCATATGTCTCATCTCAATTGTTACAAACAAAACTTTATATAAAGCAAAGAAAACTGGGATCTGCACTAATATTGGTAGACAACCACTCATAGGATTAACTTTTTCACGTTTAAATAATGCCATAGTAGCTTTTTGAAGAGCCATCTTATCATCCTTATGTAATTCCTTGAGACGTGCTTGTTCTGGCTGAAGAGCTTTCATTTTTGCCATACTTCGAAAAGAAAAGTTTGCTAAAGGAAAGAACACAATTCGAATACAAACTGTGACAGCAATAATTGCCAATCCATAATTACCGAATATTTTAAAAAAGTAATCAATTGCAGTGAACAAAGGACGAGTAATCCAATATAGAATCCCCCAATCTATTGCTAAATCAAATTTATCAATTTTTAGAGATTCGGAATATTGATCAATTACATCAACTCTTTTAGCAGCAATTATAATTTGTAAAGTATCCTCAACAGAAGAATTTTTTCCTAGTTCTAGTGCTTCGGTTGCTACAAAATTTGCTCTAAACTTATTTTTGTAATCAAATGTTGTTTTGAATTCTTTACCTTTTGATGGAATTAAAGAGGTGAGCCAAAATTTATCTGAAATAGCTAGCCAGCCTTTTTGAGATATTTTTGTAAATTTCTGCTCCTCTATATCATCATAATCCTCTTCATATAATTCATCATCTAAAACAGAAAGATAACCGGTATGAAGTATATAAAAATCAGAAAGATCATCAGGGATTTTATTTCTTATAATTTGTCCATAAGAATAAAAATCATATTCTTTATCAGAATTATTGATCACCCTTTGTTTAACAGTAAATAAAAACTTATCATCTAATGCTATTTCTTTCTCAAAAGTAATACCTTGATTATTCGCCCAAGTTAATTTTATAGGTGATTGATCAGTTAACTTATTATTTCCTGATATAGACCATACAGAATCTGAATTTGGAATATCAATGTTTTTATCAGAAGTTATAAAACCGCTTTCTACATAATATCCATCTCTAGATTTTCTTGGAGCAAGAAGATTTACTTTTTCATCACTATCTAAACTTACGTTGTATCCTTTAAAAGTTAGATCATCTATTGCAGCTCCCTTTAATGAAATAGATCCAACAATACTTTGGTTTTCAAATTGAATTCTTTCACTTTGTTGTAATGCTTCTTCTCGTGAAATTTCGGTTACATTTTCTTTTTGATCAAGACTAGGTGCATCTGAATTCTTTTCAGTTTTGACTTTTTCTGCTAAATTTTCTTTTGTTACAGGAGGTGGTGCAAAAAATAGTGAATATAATATAATCACAGCAGCTGATAAACTTATGGCAGCAATTATATTTCGAGTTTCCATTATTTATTATCCTTTATTTCTTTTTTAACCGGATCAAATCCTTCGCTACCCCCT
>CACJGD010000006.1 GCA_902592935.1 uncultured Pelagibacteraceae bacterium
ATATTAAAGTTATATCTAATATAAAAAAACATTCATTCAATTATCAGTTCAACAAAACTCAAATATTAAGTCCTTTCAAGATTAATATTTCTTTTGCAAAATATAAAAAAATTTTTGAATTATTCTCAAAAAAAATAAGAGAAGGTGAGACCTATCAAATTAAAATTTGTACAAAATATAAGAACAAATCATTAATTAATCCTGTTAATTTTTTTTGGAAATTAATGCAAGTTAATGCATCCCCAGAATCATTTATGATAAAAGATAAGGATTACTCTATAGTAAGTTGCTCTCCTGAAACGTTAATCGATAAGAAAAAAAATAAATTAATTACTAAACCAATAGCTGGAACTTTTAAGAAAAAATTATTATCCAATAAAAGTATAGCTCTTAAATATTTTAAAAATAACGAGAAAGAAACTAAAGAGCACAACATGATAGTTGATATGGAAAGAAGTGATTTATCCAAAATTTGCAAACCAGGAAGTGTTAAAATAGTCAAAAAAAAATATGTAGAGGAATACAAGCATCTTTTTCATTATGTGACTTCAATTGGTGGAACATTAAATAAAAATACAAAATTGATTGATATCATTAAGGCAATGATGCCAGGAGGATCTGTAATTGGTTGTCCTAAAATTAGAACTTTAGAACTTTTAAACAAACAAGAAAAAGAAAGTAGAAATATTTTTACAGGAAGTTTTGGATTTATTAAATTTAATCAAGATATGAAGTTTAATATTATAATTAGATCTATATTAAATTATAAAAATCGATCAGAGATCTCCGCAGCATCTGGTGTAGTATTAGATAGTTCACCAAAGAAAGAATTTAATGAAAATTATATTAAAGCAAAATCTTTGTTGGAGTTATTTAAATGATCTACATTATAGATCATCAAGACTCTTTTACCTGGAATGTTGTTCATCAATTTTCAAAATTCGATAAAGTAATTTGTTCAAACTATTATGAGTTAAATGATAAATTGCTTGATAAATGCGATGTAATCGTTTTGTCACCAGGACCTGGATCACCAAAGGATTATCCTACTACATCAAAAATTTATAAAAAATACAAAGGAAAGAAAAAAATTATTGGTATTTGTCTTGGCTATCAAATGATTTTACATAATGAAGGTGGTAAAATCATACAACAAAAAAAAATTTATCATGGCTTTCAATCCAAAATTAAAACAAACAATCAAAGTAAAATTTTTAAAAACAATCAACAGTTTAAGGTTGGAAGATATCATTCATTAAAATTAATGGAGCCATTTAAATCGAATTCAATTAAAATAACTATGAGATGCAGTAAAACAAAAATACCAATGGGACTTGAAGATAATCAAAATAAAATATATGGATTTCAATTTCATCCAGAATCTTTTTTAACAGAAAATGGCAACACTCTTATTAAAAAAATCTTATCAGCTAAGTAATCTTAAAGAAGTTACTTTCAAAGATCTTTGGGGATCTAGAGGTGTATTTACCACAATGCGTATGGTTGGAAAACCTCCCAAGTTAATACTTTTAAAACCACATATAAAGAATTTGATAAAATCTACAAAAAAATATGGAATAAGAAAAAAAAAAATCTAAATAAAATTATTAAAGATTTAATTTATAAAAACACTCTATACAAAGGTTCTGATAATTTATTTCGTATAGCGCTAAATAAAAAATTAATATCAGTTTCCATTAGAAAAAGACCAAAACCAAAGAGTAATTTTAATTTATTATTATTTAAATATAAACGAGTAGACCCAAATTATAAAAATCTATATTATAAAAAAATATTAGCAAAATTAAGTAAAGTTGATCCAGCTAAATTTGATATTGCTTTAGTTGTAAATCAAAAGATTTTAGAAACTGGTACTTCAAATTTAGTTTTTGTTAAAAATGGAAAGATTTTTTCACCTAAAAAAAATTGTTATTTTGGAAATACAATTAAATTTATAAATAAAAAAGTTAAAATTATTTTTAAGGATATCTATATAAACAGTATTGAAGAATATGATGAAATAATTCTTATTGGCTCAGGTAAAGGGGTAATATCAGTTTCAAAAATTGATGAGCTTAATTGGAAGCGAAGTAAAAAAGTTTGCTATACTAAATTAAATAAAATCTATAATTCTTTAATTTAAATATGAAAGATCCTAATAATCCATGTATATTTTGCAATATTAGAAAAGAGGAGCTTATATTTCAAAATAAATTAGCTTATGTATCTTCAGATAGCTATCCAGTTTCAAAATTTCATAGCCTAGTTGTCCCTAAAAGACATGTTGAAAATTATTTTTATTTGACCCCCGAAGAAATTAATGCATGTAATGAATTAATTTTAAAAACTAAAGAGAGTATTTTAAAAAAAGACTCATCTGTTAAAGGCTTTAATATAGGCACAAATGCAGGAAAAGTTGCAGGCCAATCAATAATGCATTGTCACATTCATTTAATACCTAGAAGAGATGGGGATGTAGAGAATCCTCAAGGAGGTATCAGATCAGTAATCCCTGACAAACAACACTACAAACGCAAACTCTGAGTTGTTATTAAAGACAAATTGACCAATACTTTTGGTTGAACTATATAAATATCTAGAATAGAAAACTTTAAAATAATTCAAAAATTTTTAATAAGGGTACAATTAATGTTTGCAACAAATCCTTTTTCAGTTTTAGCAGAGACAGTTCCATCTATAATTATGCAAGGCTTTGTGGTGTTGATGGTTTTATTAATTGTTGTAGGTACTCTTTTAGACATAATTCACAAAAAGAATGTTAAATATTTTTTTTGAAAATGCCAAAAAAGCTAAAAAAAATGCAACTAAACAACTATCAGCTGGTGAAAGAATAGCAGTTGTATCAAAAACAATTGCATATGACATTGGGACCACATCAGAATTAGGAGCAGGCAAAAGAAGAGTAGCACATGTTCTTGGCATGTATGGAACTATATTGTTTTGGGTTGGATCAGTGGTTATGATATTTTGTTATTCATCAGCTAATGCAGAAACCCCAACCATATGGCCAATGATCTGGCACGTTGGTGCTTTAATGACTATTTTGGGTGGATCATGGTTTTGGTTTTTCTTGAGAGTCGATGTTTATTCTGAAGCGCAACCTTGGTACAGAATTATTAAAGCAGATTTATTTGTACTAGCGTTAATTGCAACTTCATTAACAGGATTTATTTGGTCATATCTTCAAAGTTTAAATTTGGAAGGAAGATGGGATGCAAATTTATTTTTAGTATTATTTATAGTTTCAAACTTAGTTTTATTTGGCGGAGTTTATTGGTCAAAGTTTGCACATATGTTTTATAAACCTGGTGCAGCAATACAAAAGAATTTAGCTGAAGCAGATGGATCAAGAGACAATTTGCCTCCACCAGCAGATGCGCCCGAACAATTTGGATTAGGAATAAAAAGAGAGCGACCTAAACACTATTAATTAGAATTAATTATGATAAAAGAAATAGAGGAGAAAAAAATAATTATGTCAACTTTTGTTTATATGACTAGATGCGATGGATGTGGTCATTGCGTAGATATTTGTCCATCAGATATAATGCATATTGATGAAAATATTAGACGCGCAAAAAATATTGAACCTAACTTTTGTTGGGAATGTTATTCTTGTGTCAAAGCATGCCCTAACCATGCTATTGATGTTAGAGGTTATGCTGACTTTGCACCAATGGGACATAGCGTTAGAGTAAGAAGAGAAGAGGAAAAAGGAACTATTTCTTGGAAGATTAAGTTTAGAAATGGAACAGAAAAAAATTTCGTGTCACCAATAACCACAAAACCTTGGGGAAAATTTATTCCAAAACTTGCTGAGGGTGAAAAAATAAAACAAGGAGAGTTGAGTTCTCAAAGATTGTATACCGAACCAGAAGGTTTGAATATTGATGGAGAACTTCCATCTGTACCTAAAGAGTCTTTTAAAAAAGGGGTTTACTATTAATGGCAAGTCATAAAACTCACTACGAAGATTGCGATATACTAGTTGTAGGTGGAGGTATGGCTGGAACTGGAGCTACCTTTGAGGCAAGGCACTGGGGTAGAGACAAAAAAAATCGTTTGTGTTGAAAAAGCTAATATCGATAGAAGTGGAGCAGTTGCTCAAGGACTCTATGCAATTAACTGCTACATGGGAATGCAATGGGGTGAAAACCAACCAGAGGATCACGTAAGATATGCAAGAAATGATTTAATGGGTATGGTTAGAGAAGATTTAGGTTATGACATGGCACGTCATGTAGACTCAACTGTTCATATGTTTGATGAATGGGGTCTACCCATGATGAAAAATGAAGAAACTGGCAGATACCTAAGAGAGGGTAAATGGCAGATTATGATCCATGGTGAAAGTTATAAACCAATTGTTGCTGAGGCAGCAAAGAAATCTGCTGACAAAATTTATAACAGAATAATGGTTACACATCTTTTAATGGATGAATCTCAAGAAAATAGAATTGGTGGAGCAGTTGGATTTAATATGAGGACTGGTGATTTCCATGTATTTAGAGCAAAAGCAGTAATTGTTGCTGCAGGAGGAGCTTCACATATTTTTAAACCAAGAGCGGTTGGAGAAGGAATGGGTAGAACGTGGTATGCTCCATGGAGTAACGGATCCGCATATGCTTTACCTATTGCAGCAGGTGCAAAAATGACTCAAATGGAAAACAGAATTGTATTATGTAGATTTAAAGATGGTTATGGTCCAGTTGGAGCATATTTTCTTCATTTAAAAACATATACACAAAATGCTAATGGCGAAAACTATGAGAAAAAATGGTATGACCAAACTAAAGAGTTAGTTGGAGAATATATTGATCATCATCCAACACCAACTTGTTTGAGAAATCATGCATTTATTCAAGAAGTAGCTGCAGGTGGTGGACCAATCCACATGGTAACTACTGAGGCTTTCCAAGACCCGCATTTAGAAACTGTAGGTTGGGAAAATTTCCTAGGTATGACAGTTGGTCAAGCTGTAGTTTGGGCATCTCAAAATATTGACCCAAAATATACAAATCCAGAGTTAACTACATCTGAGCCGTATGTAATGGGTTCACATGCTACTTGTTCTGGTGCATGGGTTAGCGGTCCAGAGGATTTATCACCACCAGAGTATTTCTGGGGTTACAACAGAATGCTGACTATTGATGGTTTATTTGGTGCGGGAGATACAGTTGGTGGAAGTGCTCACAAGTTTTCATCTGGATCTTTTACAGAAGGTAGATTAGCAGCAAAAGCTGCTGTTAAGTATATTGAAGATAAAAAAGCTGAAGGCATTAAAGTTTCAGATAAACAGTGTGAAGAATTTAAAACTGCGGTTTATAAACCACTAGAAAATTACACAGTTGCTAGAAATGAGATTACCGGTGGAACAGTTTCCCCCAGTTATATATCTCCAATTCAAGGTCTTCAAAGATTACAGAAAATCATGGATGAATATGTGGGTGGAATAACATCTAATTATATGACTAATGGTAACATGCTTAAAAGAGGACTTGAATTATTGGATTGGCTACAAGAGGATTTGGAGCATGTTGGAGCTGAAGATTATCACCAGCTGATGAGAGCTTGGGAGTTAAAACATAGAGCTTTAACTTCTCAATGTGTAACAGAACATACTTTATTTAGAGAAGAAACTAGATGGCCAGGTTACTATTACAGAGGTGATCATATGAAACTAGATGATGAAAATTGGCATTGTCTTACAGTTTCAAGAAGAGATCCTAAGACTGGTAAGTTTAGTATGGAGAAAGTTCCTGTCTACCATATAGTGGATGAGAACGAGAAGAAAAAAGCCTCGTAGTAGATATTTAAATTATAAATGGATATTTTATCTAAAACTGATGTGGAGATATATGAATTAGCCAAACCTATTTGGGATAATTTGGTTAAATCATCTAATCTCAAAGATTATGGTGGGTTTACGAGAGATTTCTCTACCCAAATGCTTTTTGGTGCCAATGAAGTAGAACTAGGTAAACAGTGGTCTAATAACAAGCTAATTACCAATCTTAAAGAGACTTTTGAACCTTTTGGATGTCTTAGAAGAGGTAATCATATAACTGTTCTAATAAAACAAACAAATAAAGAGATCCCAGGAGAGTTTCTTGGGAGGTTGGTATTAGGAGTCGAAGACGATACGGTTAAGGTTTTTGGGGCTACGATCTATTAGGAAAAAAAATTGCCTACCATTAAATAATTGTTTGACAAATTTTGTTGTGGGTGTATTGACGAATTTAATGTTTCTTTCTAACGTAAAAATTATTAGCAAACTCTCAAATTTTAAAAATATATTTATTAAAGCAGGAATAATAGCAAGCTTAACAGCGTACTGGGGTGTGATTTTAGTTGGAACTTTTATCACTTTTAACTAAGTTGTTTTTTAAAGACTTTTAAATTTTATGGAAGTATTTTTACCGATAGCACAGGTTTTTGTTAACCCTATCGAGATACTTTTGTTGAGTGCAATCGTAGGAGTGCTCTCAGGTTTATTTGGTGTTGGTGGTGGGTTTTTAATGACACCTTTTTTAATTTTTTTAGGAATACCACCTGCGTACGCAGTTGCTAATGAAGCAAATAACATTTTAGCCACTTCTGTTTCAGGTTCTACAACGCATTATTTAAAAAATACTTTAGATTATAAAATGGGATCTATGATAGTTATAGGTGGTGTGATTGGAACAACTTTAGGTATTTATACATTTACTTATTTTAAAGGTATAGGCAAGATAGATACAGTTATATCTCTAGCCTACATGTACATACTAGCAATTATCGGAACATTAATGCTTGTAGAAAGTTTAGGAGAAATAGATAAAGCAAAAAGAAATGTCGTAGTTAAAAAAAAATTACACGTTCATTATTGGATACACGGTCTTCCATTAAGAATGAGGTTTCCAAAATCTAAATTATATGAGAGTATTTTTACTCCAATTATAATCGGTTTATTAGTAGGTTTTATCGCTGCGATTATGGGAATAGGTGGAGCTTTTATTTTAGTTCCAGCAATGATTTATATAATTAAGATGCCTACTAAATTAGTTCCTGGCACATCTTTATTTGTAACAATTTTTGTAAGTGTGATTGTTACTTTTCTTCATTCATTTAATTATGGATCTATAGATTTATTATTAGTTCTAATGTTGGTTGTTGGTTCAATTATAGGAGTTCAAGTTGGACAAAAATTAGGCGAAAGAATTGACAGCTCAGGTTTAAGAGCTTTATTGGCAATTTTATTGTTAATAGTAGGTATAGCAATAGCATATGATACATTTTTCGCAGATCAGATTATGAATGGAACTCCAAATTCAACTAGTTCAGATTTAAACTTCTTTTCTCAATTTATAATTGATTTTTCAAAAGAGATGCCTTTCTTTTATGGACTATTTACAATTATGTTTGCAATTATTTTAGGAGTTGGAGCGGCATTTATTAGACGTTTTATTTCAAACTTAAGAAAAAAATTATTAGTAAAATCTTAAATAAAAAAATTTTTTAAAGTTTCTATATATATTAAACTAATAATTCCAACAGTTATTGCTGCAATCAAACCAACTACAAATGGTTTGTATCCCATTGACTTAAGTTCACTTAAATTTATTGAAATACCCACAGCAGCCATTGCCATTGTCAAAAATACAGTTGTTAAAATTTTTAAATATTCAATGAATCTAAACCAGGCAAAAAAATTATCACTTTCAACTGAAAATAATTGATCACCAAAATTTCTTAAAATTATCATACCAATGAAACCAAGTACAAAATATGGAAAAATTCTTAAAATTGAGTATTTTTGTCCCTTAAATTCACCTCTATTATATAAAAAAGCAAATAAAGGAATTAGTACTACTAGAAAAGTATTTCTAATCAATTTTGTTACTGTCGCTACATCTAAAGTCTCAGGATTATTAAACTGTTGATCGTAAATTAATCCTGCAGCTGCAACTTGAGAGGTCTCATGAATTGAGGTTCCTAAAAATAAACCAGCTTCCAAAGCATTGTTGTTAAAATACCATTCTGCAAAATAAGGATAAACCAACATGGCAATAACTCCAAATAATGTAATATTAGCTATTGCATAAGCAACTTCTGTTTTTTTCGCGTTAATAACTGGAGCTGTTGCAACAATTGCTGTAGCACCACAAACGCTAGTACCAATAGCAATCAGATAAGACATTTTTGATGTTATAGAGACTTTTTTTATGAGAAGTTTTATTAATATTAATACTCCCAAAATACAAAATATTACTAGAGGTATAGCAACAGAACCAAATTTTATAAAATCAGCAAAACTTAGTCTAATACCTAAAAAAATTATCCCTAATTTTAAAATGTATTGTTGGGTAAAATCCAAACCAATCATCATACCAGGTCTTGGTGTAAAAGCATTTCCCATTAAAATTCCAAGTAATATTGCAATTAGTACTGTTGATATTGGGCTTTTCTCAGTACCAAAAATTTCTATTGCTAAAACGTTATTAATACCTTGAGAGAATAAATAAAATACTAAAGCTAAAACAACACCTGGTAAAATTGATTTTATATACTGTATCTTGATAACCACAGAATTTTTTATGCACTTCTGTAGAGTTTAGTCATTACAAATTCTCTGTGACCTAAAGCCTCTGCACAAGTTAATCTTCCGTTAGCTACCCTTAAAGTTGTCTTAATTAGTTCATCTCCAGCTTCAGATAAATTCATTTCTCTAGAAAGTATTTTCGAAACATCACAATCAATGTGTTCACTCATATTAACTGCAGTAAGTGGGTTCGCAGTTAACTTTATAACTGGTTCAATTGGATTTCCGATGATATTACCTTGTCCTGTAGGGAATAAATGAATATTAAATCCTCCAGCAGCTTGAAGAGTAACACATTCAGCTGCAGCCGATGAAGTATCCATAAAATATAATCCTGGTCCTTTTTCAGGTTCTTCTGCAGGAGTTAAAACATCAATAAATTGTCTTGAACCAATTTTTTGAAAATTTCCAAAAGCTTTTTCTTCGATTGTTGTTAAACCTCCAGCAATATTACCAGCGGTAGGTTGGCTTTCAGATAAATCATCAGTAGCTTCTTTTAAAATAAAGTCATTATAATCATTCCAAGTTTTTTTAAATTTCTCTTGAGCTTCTGGTGTTTTTCCTCTTTTTTCACAAACAGTTTCTGCTCCAGTTAATTCAGAAGTTTCTCCAAAACATAAATGAACGCCAAGAGGCTCAAGTTTGTCCATTAAATTTCCTACAGTAGGATTTGAAGCTAAACCAGATGTAGTATCTGACTCCCCACATTTAACAGAAATCCATAAATCACTTATCGGGCATTCTTCTCTTTGTTTTTCTGAGGCCCAAATTGAAAATTCTTGAGCTTTTTTTGAGGCTTTCATTATAGTTTCAATGTCACCAGCACCTTCAATACTGAACCCTTCAACTGGTTTACCTGTTTTAGCAACTTCATCTACAATTCTTTTAGTCCATTTAGGCTCTATTCCGATTATAATTGCTGCTGCCACATTAGGGTTTTTTGCAGTTCCAATCATGGTTCTGAAATGAAGTTCTAAATCTGCACCAAACTGTAATCTTCCATATGAATGTGGAAGTGCGGTTGTTCCTTTAATATTATTTGCTACAGCTTCAGCACATGCGTTTGAAATATCATCAACTGGAAGAATAATTACATGGTTTCTTGTGCCGGCTCTGCCATTTTCTCTTTTATAACCTAAAAAACTTTTTGGAATTTCTATCATTTCTTACCACTTTTTTGTTTTTACATTGTGAACATGAACATGTTCACCTTTTTTAATTGATTTAACTACTTTTCCAATGTCGTGACCATATTTTATTATAGTATCACCTTCGTTAAGATTAATCATAGCAATCTTGTGACCTAAGGGAATTTCATCTGCAGATTGAATACTAACAGTTTTGTCATTCTCCATTACCCAACAAGAGCAATCTTGTTTTGGAGTGATTTTTTCAATAACAACTACTCCTACGTTGTCTTTTTCGTCATGAATTATAATATCTGTTGCCATATCGTGTCGATTTGTTTGTTTGAATTTTCTAAAATCTTATATATTAATCGCACAAATTAACAAACGAATTTTATAAATATTTAAATTTACACTTTAGAGAGGTTCTAGTTTTATGACAAAAATGACAACAGAGGAAGCTTTTGTAAAAGTTTTACAAATGCACGGTATTGAACACGCCTTCGGAATTATTGGTTCAGCCTTTATGCCAATTTCAGATATATTTCCAGATGCTGGAATTACTTTTTGGGATGTTGCCCATGAAACAAATGGTGGTTTAATTGCTGATGGCTATACAAGAGCTACTGGTAAAATGTCAATGGTAATTGCACAGAATGGACCTGGAATTACAGGATTGGTTACACCAATCAAAACAGCTTATTGGAATCATACACCACTTTTATTGGTTACACCTCAGGCAGCTAATAAAACAATGGGACAAGGTGGATTTCAAGAAGTAGAACAAATGAATTTATTTAAAGATATGGTTTGTTATCAAGAAGAAGTAAGAGACCCAACTAGAATGGCAGAAGTATTAAATAGAGTTATTGAAAAAGCTATTAGAGGATCAGCACCAGCGCAAATAAACGTTCCAAGAGATTATTGGTGTCAAGTTATTGATATAGATCTTCCTCCAATAGTTAGACTTGAAAGACAAGGTGGAGGAAATGATGCAATAGATAGAGCAGCTGACTTGTTATCTAAAGCAAAATTTCCTGTAATTTTGTCTGGTGCTGGAGTTGTGATTGGTGATGCTATTGAAACAACAAAAAAACTGGCAGAAAAATTAGACTCTCCAGTATGTTCAGGTTATCAGCACAACGATAGTTTTCCTGGAAGTCATCCATTAGCAGTAGGACCCTTAGGGTACAACGGATCTAAAGCTGCAATGGAGTTAATTTCAAAAGCAGATGTCGTCCTGGCTCTAGGAACAAGATTAAATCCTTTCTCTACTTTACCTGGCTATGGAATTGATTATTGGCCAAAGAACGCAGATATTATCCAAGTAGATATTAATCCTGATAGAATAGGCTTGACTAAAAAAGTTACGGTCGGAATTAGTGGGGACGCAAAATTAGTTGCAGAACAAATTTATCAAAAATTATCATCAAATGCTGGAGATACTGATAGGCAGGTAAGAAAAGATTTAATTCATCAAACTAAGTCAGCTTGGTTACAAAAACTTTCAAGCCTAGATCATGAAGATGATGATGAAGGCACAGTGTGGAATAAAGAAGCTAGAGAAAGAGATGCAGACAGAATGTCACCAAGACAAGCTTGGAGAGCAATTCAGGCAGGAATGCCCGAAGATGTTATAATATCTAGTGACATTGGAAATAATTGTGCAATAGGTAATGCGTATCCAACTTTTGAAAAACCAAGAAAGTATTTAGCACCAGGATTATTTGGACCTTGTGGGTATGGATTTCCATCAATTTTAGGTGCTAAAATTGGATGTCCCGATACTCCAGTAATAGGCTTTGCTGGAGATGGAGCTTTTGGCATAAGTATGAACGAGATGAGTTCATGTGCAAGAGAAGAGTGGCCTTCCATTACAATGGTAATTTTTAGAAATTATCAATGGGGAGCGGAAAAAAGAAATACCACTTTATGGTTCGACAATAATTTTGTTGGAACTGAATTAGACCCTGAATTAAGTTATGCAAAAGTTGCAGATGCATGTGGTTTAAAAGGTGTAACAGTTAGAACTATGGAAGAGACAACAAATGCAATAAAGCAATCTTGTGAAGATCAAAAGAAAGGAATTACAACCTTTATTGAAGTAATTTTAAATCAAGAACTTGGCGAACCATTCAGAAGAGATGCAATGAAAAAACCAGTAAGAGTCGCTGGAATTAAAAAAGAAGATATGAAACCTCAAAAATCAGTGGTGGGATAAATTCTAGGATTTAAGAATTGAAATTTTTAAAAATTATTTTAAGTTTTTTTAAAAAAACTTTAATATTCTTAATAGTATTTATAATATCTGATATAGTTTTTTTTAGTCTAATACCTGATGACATAAAATCAAAACTATATAACAATAGAGCACATAGAATAAAATCTTTTTATTATCACCATGACTTAAGACCAATGTCATCATTTTATGATCATTGGGGGTATGAAAGATATAAAATTTATACTAACAATTTAGGATTTAAAGATAAGTCAAATAGAGTAGTTAAATTTAAAAATAAAAATATTTTATTTATAGGAGATTCATTTACAGAAGGTGTTGGAATTAAATATCAAGATACGTATGTAGGTTTGATTGAAAAAAAATTAAAAAACAAAAGCAATGACATTGAAGTTTTAAATGCAGGTGTCCAATCTTATTCAACAAGTATTTACCTATCAAAAATATACCACCTACTAGAAAGAAAAAATTTACCAATTACGGATATTGTAGTTATGGTATCTGGAGGAGATTTTTTTGATGATTATTTCAAATATTTAGAACTAAATGAAGATTATATTTTGAATCATATTGATCAAAAAAAATAAATATATAATTAAAATTATTAATTTTTTTAAATCTAATACCTTAACTTATCAATTGATAACTAGAATTACCCCTCCTAAAGTTATTCCAGGTTTGATAAAATCAATTTTTTCTAAAAAAGATTTTAAAAAAAATTATGATCAAAAAGAAAAGGATTTATTTTCAATTACTAATAATGAAATTGATCAAATGAATTTTTTAAGTCATAAAGATTATTCTTATTTTTTATTCTCCAATAGAATTTGATAAATGGGGCAAAAATGCTATTGATAAATCACTGAACAATCTTCGACAGATCGCAGAAATAACGTCAAAAAAAAAAATTAAACTAAATATTTTTTATTTATATGAACCTATATTAATTTTAAAAAAACCAAATAAAATGCAGTTTGATTATTTTGTTAATGAATTTCAAGATTTAAAAAATCAAAATGTAGAGGTAAATTTTATAAAAAATATGTACGATCAATATAAAAACGCTTATGAAGCTTATAAAAATCTATTTTTTATTAACGATATACATTGGAATAAAAGAGGGAATGAACAAGTTGCAAAAGAAATTTTAAGCAAAATAAATTTTTAATAATTTTAAAAATATTATAATTTATATTAATAGGAATTTATAAATGGAAGATATAAAATTAGGCTCAAATAAAAGTTTTGGAATAGTATTTTTTGTAGTATTTTTAATTGTAGCTATTTATCCAATTTTAGGAGATGGTAGTTTGAGATTGTGGTCATTAGTAATCTCTATTGTTTTTTTAATTTTAGGGTTGTTAAACTCAAAAATTTTATCACCACTAAATAAATTATGGTTTAGGTTTGGTATCTTTTTAGGAAGAGTTTTATCACCAATTATTATGGGTGTTATTTTCTTTTTAGTTGTTACGCCTACAGGATATTTGCTGAGACTATTTAAAAAAGATGTATTAAATTTGAGTTTTAATGATAATAAATCTTATTGGATTGAAAAAAAAGGTCCAAAAAGTAAAATGAAAAATCAATTTTAAAATGAGTTTTTTGCGAGAATTTTGGGAATTTTTAAAAGTGAGAAAAAAATATTGGCTATTACCGATTATCATTGTTCTAGTAATTTTCGGTGGTTTAATTGTGCTTACACAAGGATCAGCTGTAGCTCCATTTATTTACACAATATTCTAAGTGAAATCAATTTTAGGTATTTCGGCATTCTATCATGACAGCGCTGCATGTATATTAAAAGACGGAAAGATTATTGCAGCAGCACAAGAAGAGAGATTTACCAGAAAAAAACATGATCCTAGTTATCCTCATAATGCTATTGAATTTGTTTTGAATTATGCAAATTTAAAATTAAGTGAGATAGACCAAATCGTTTTTTTTGAAAAGCCTTTTTTAAAATTTGAAAGATTACTAGAAACTTACGTTGGTTTTGCACCTAAAGGTTTTACTTCTTTTGCTAAAGCAATGCCATTATGGATAAAAGAAAAACTTTTTCAAAAAAATTACTTATTTAATAAATTAAAAGAGCATGATGAAAATTATAAATCAGATAATAATATTTATTTTTCTGACCATCACCTTAGTCATGCTGCTAGTGCTTTTTTCCCTTCTCCTTTTGATGAGGCTGTTATATTAACAGCAGATGGGGTTGGTGAATGGGCAACTACCACGGTCGCAATTGGAAAAAATAATAATTTAGAAATAAAAAAAGAAATTCATTTTCCTCACTCTTTAGGTCTTCTTTATTCTGCATTTACTTATTATACAGGATTTAAGGTAAACAGTGGTGAATATAAATTAATGGGATTAGCTCCTTATGGAAATCCTATTTATGAAGATAAAATAAAGAAGTTAATAGATATAAAAGAGGATGGTACTTTTAGGTTAGATCAAAGTTATTTTAATTACGCAACTGGGCTAACCATGACGAATGATAAATTTGATAGATTATTTGGTCAAAAGCCTCGTAATGCTCAAAAAGATAAAATAACTCAATTTCATATGGATATTGCAGCATCAATTCAAAAAGTTACTGAAGAGATTATGATTAAATTATCAAAATCAATAAGACAAGAATACAAAATTAAAAATTTATGTTTAGCTGGAGGTGTGGCTTTAAATTGTGTTGCTAATGGTAAAATTCTTAAAGAAAAGATTTTTGAAAAAATATGGATACAACCTGCTGCTGGAGACGCAGGTGGCTCACTTGGTGCTGCACTAGCACTTTGGTACTCTGAAAAAGAAAATCAAAGAGTTATTAGCACAATTGATGATATGCAAGGGTCTTATTTAGGGAATGAATATGATCAGGAAGATATTGAAAAAAAAATTAAAAAACCTGGGTGCTAATTTTGAAACTTTAGATTATGAGGAATTAATAGATAAAACTGCAGAGTTTTTGTCTAAAGAAAAAGCAATAGGTTGGTTTCAAGGCAGAATGGAATTTGGTCCAAGAGCTCTAGGAGGCAGATCTATTTTAGGCGACCCAAGATCTGATAAAATGCAAAAAAATTTGAACTTAAAAGTAAAATTCAGGGAAAGCTTTAGACCATTTGCACCATCAGTTTTAAGGGACGATGTATCAGATTGGTTTGATATTGATGTAGATAGTCCATACATGCTTTTAGTATCTAATATTAATGAAAAAAAAAAAATTCAAATGACAAGTGAGCAAAAAAAATTATTTGGAATTGAAAAGCTAAATATTAAAAGGTCAGAAATACCAGCGGTAACACATGTGGACTATACAGCAAGAATACAGACTGTAACAAAAAAAACAAATTCTCGGTATTATGATTTGATTTTAAAATTTAAAGAAAAAACGGGCTGTCCAGTTATAGTAAATACTTCATTTAATGTAAGAGGTGAGCCAATCGTATGTTCACCAGTAGACGCTTTTAATTGTTTTATGGGAACAGAATTAGATTATTTAATTATCGGTAATTGCATATTAGATAAAACACAACAAGATCCAAAACTAAAAAAAGACTATACAAAAGAATTTGAATTAGATTAAATTTGTTTTCATGAAACTTGAAAATGATAATACATGTAGTTGGATAAACGATCTTATCCCAAGGGCTGAAACTAAATCTATAAATTCAGATAAGAATTGTGAATGGTTGATAATAGGAGCAGGTTATACAGGTTTGTCAGCTGCAAGAAAACTGGGTCAGTTATATCCAAATCAAAAAATTATATTAGCAGATGCTCAATTAGCAGGTGAAGGAGCTAGTGGAAGAAACTCAGGTTACCTAGTTGATACAACTTTAAATGATGGTTTTTCATCAAATAAAGAATTAGAAAATTATAAAAAAAAAACTGATATATATAAATTAGGCATAGAAGCAGTAAGAAAATTTATCAATGAGTATCAAGTTGACTGTGATTGGAATGATAGTGGAAAATATTTTGCATCATCAAAAATTGATGATAAAAAAATTTTAAGTAATTTTTCAATTACATTATCAAAATTAGGTTTTGAAAATAATTTATTAGAAAAAAAGGATTTAACAAAAAGATTAGGTACTAGTTTTTATAACGTTGCACTTTATACAAAAGGTGGAATATTATTAAATCCTGCAAAATTAGTTAGATCAATGATAAATGCGTTACCTAATAATGTTGAATTATATGAAAAATCTTATTTGTTAAGTTGGACTTCTGTTAAAGACTATATATCGTGTAACTTTAATAATGCTAAAATTACTACAAAAAAAATAATCTTTGCTACAAATGGATTTTTAAGATCTTTAAAAATTAAAACAAACTATAATTTTCCGATAACTTTAACAGCTAGTATGACTAGACAACTTAGTGATGAGGAATTTAATTCTATTGGTCAACCAAAAGAGTGGGGTGTTTTACCGGTTAGACCCATGGGCGCGACCATAAGAATGACTAGAGATAAAAGAATTTTAATAAGAAATACAGCTGAGGTACATGACCCTTTTTATATGTCTAAAAAAATATTAAACAAAAGATCCAATATACAAAAAATTGGAATAAAAAAAAGATTTCCTGAATTACCAGATGACATAATTCAATCTACTTGGTCAGGAGTAGTTTCTAGAACAAGAAATAGTTCTCAAATATTTGAAAAAATTAAAGAAAATATATTTGTTGCTGGTTGTTATAATGGATCTGGAATTGGTGTAGGAACATTATTTGGTGAACAAATCGCACTTAAAGCATGCAATGAAAATACTTCAGAAATTGAAACTATAGAAAAAAGAAATAATCCAACTTGGTTACCTCCACAACCTTTTTTAGGTATTGGAATTAAGACAAGACTTTTTTATGAGCGTTTAAAAGCAAGATCTGAAATTTAAATTATATTAGCCCTTACAGAACCTAATTTATCAATTTTTCCAAAATATATTCCTTTTTTAATTATTGGAACAACTCCAACAGTTGATCCTGTAAATACATAAAAATTTTTATTCAAATTTATTTTATCTTTTTTAATTTTATTTAAAATAAATCTTAATGAATTGATTGGATTTATATAAACAACATTTGTATTTCCATTTACACTTTGTTTAGATTTTTTGTTGGTGATATTTGTTTTTAAATTTTCTATTTTTATTTTTTTAAATTTTTTCTTTTGACCTATTAGAAATTTAATATTTCCACCAAAATCACTACATAAATCACCAAAAGAAGTAATACCTTTCTTTTTTTGTCTATATCCAACTACCTCAATGCAAGGAGCCATATGTGAGATGAATTTGGTAACATTTTTATTATTTAATTTACCTTTAGATGTAAAAAAAGATTTTTTAATTAAAAAACAAACTTCAAGTTCAATTCCTAATGTTGATTTATTTATTTTTACATTTTTTCCACTTTTAATTAAATTTTTATTAAAAACTGATGCAACAAAAGGCTCTTTCTCGTTTAATTTTTTCATTAACGGAATTCCTGTCCCACCTGCTTTAAAACCTATTACTGGGTCCTTAATTTTACTCTCACATAATTTTCTAAATTTATTTGCCTCATCAAGTTTTTTTGTAAATTTACTAGGTATTGGTGAAATAATTTTATTTTTTAAAAAAGCAGTTACTAATTTATCTGAAATTTTATCTTTAAGTGTTTTTGTCATAATAATTTTTTAATTTATTTGTTTGATGTTTGATTAATAACAAATATTCCTGAAGTTGTAATTATTATTGCACCTATAATAGTAAATAAATCTGGAATATCACCATAAAAGAAAAATCCAAAAATTATTGCCCAAAATATTAAAGTGTAATGAAATGGTTGAATTATACTTGCTCTAGCGTTCTTCAAAGCTAATATTTGAAAATAAATACCTAATGAAAAAAACAAACCAATTGGTACAAAGAAATATAAAGATTTAATATTTATTGGTTGCCAAAAAATGAATGCCATTATTGAAGTGATAAAAATTCCAACCAAAGAAGAATAAAATAAAGATACTTCTGGAGCATCATATTCAGTCATTTTCTTTGTAGCTATTTGATAAAGACCTAGAAAAAATGCAGCTAATAATGGAATGAAAGAGTTTATATTAAATACATCAGATGCAGGTCTAATTATTATCAACACTCCGATGAAACCAACAAAGATTGCTACCCATGTTTTGATTGAAACTTTTTCATTCAAAATGAATACCGACAAAGCAACTATAATGATAGGAGCTAACGCACCTATGCTATGAGCATTCGCTAAAGATAAATATTTAAAAGATAAAACAAAACAACCAGATTCTAAAATTGATAATAAACTTCTAATAATTTGAAGTTTTAAATTATTAGATATATAAAAATTAGCATTGTTTGCTCTTTTTGCCTCTATCAGGCTTAGAAAAAGTACAAATGTATATTTAATAAACAACAACTGAAATATAGAGTAGTGTATTACAGCAGTTTTCTGAATTGCATCTAGAATTGAAAACGAAAAGTAAGCAATTATTCCAAAAATAATTCCTATAGTTTCTTTTGATTTATAATTCATTTTTATTTTGTAGAATTAATTATTTTAAGACAGACATTGGATCTAATCTTGTTTGGAACCAATTTATTCTAAAATCTAGATGAGGTCCCGTAGATCTTCCTGTTGATCCCACAGTTCCTATTATATCTCCTTGGTTAATTTGATCACCAACTGAGACTAATACATTTTCTAAATGAGAATATATCGTTGATATCCCATGGCCATGATCCATTATAACTGTTCCACCAGTATAATATAAATCATTTTCAGCCATAGTAACGACACCTGACCCAGAAGATTTTATCATCGTTCCTTTTTCAGCTGCAATGTCTATTCCATAGTGAGGCCATCTTGGTTTACCATTCAAAATTCTTTGACTCCCATAAACTCCACTAATTATACCTTTTACTGGCATGATAAATTTTTCTTTGAAAAATTGTAAGTCAGAATTAATTGCCCTTGCTTCTCCAATTGCATTATTTTCTTTTTTGATTCTTTTGTAAACAGACTCTGGCGGAGTAACTTTGCTTTCTGCCAAACCATCAATTCTCTGTATATTGTATTTTCTTTTTAAAACTTTTTTTGTAATTATTGATTTTTTTCCATCAATAATTTTTGTAAATGTTAGGTCGTATTTTTGATCTCGATCTATACCAAAGACAAAAAAACCATCTTTTGAAACTTTAACATTTTTTTTTCCAACTAAAATTTTAGCGTTGGTATCAGTTTTGCCTAATATAAAATGACCTTGTAGAAATTTACCTTGGAACTCAATAGCTTTTACTGGCGATATAAAAATTAAAAAAGCAAGAAAAATTCTATAAATTATTGAGCCGTCCATCCACCATCTATAATTATTGATGTTCCAGTTATCATTGAGGATGCTGAGGAAGCCAAAAAACATACGGTTGTTGCAACATCACTCTCAGTAGCTGCCTTTCCCATAGGAATATTTCCAAGGGCTAATTTTTTAAATTTTTTGTTTTTAAAAAAATTTTTAACCATAGGCGTTTCAACAAAAGTAGGAGCTACCGTATTAACCCTAATATTTTTTTTAGCTAATTCGACTCCCATCCCTTTGGTTAATCCTTCAATACCAAATTTTGTCATATTATAAACGTTTCTTCCACCCATACCAACATGTCCTAGTTGAGAAGACATATTTATAATTGATCCAGGTCTTTTTTTATTTTTAAGCATTTTTTTAACAACAATTTGTGCTACGTTAAATGCCGCCTTTAGATTTAAATCCACAAGATAATTCATACTTTTTTGTTTTATTTTTTCAAAAGGTTCTGGAATATTAGTGCCTGCATTATTAACCAATACATCAATAATTTTTATTTTATCTAATTTTTTTTTTAAATCTTCATAATTCATTACATCGCACGAAACCTTAATAATTTTTCCTTTAACCCTTTTAATATCCTTTTCTAATTTATTAAGATCCGAGGATGTTCTGCTTAAAGCTATAATAGTTGCACCTGCTTCAGCCAATGCAATGGAACACGCTCTTCCAAGTCCTTTGCCTGCACCAGTAACTAAAGCATATTTGTTTTTAAGATTTATTTTTTGAAGATACATTAAAAGAATAATATTTTAATATCTGTGTAAATCAACTCAACGGCTACAATTAAAATGGCTAATAATCCAAGCCAAGCTATCCATCTATATTTTTTAATCCATCCAGAAATTAAAGTTGCTGCAGTTGCCATTAAAACAATTGATAAAACTAACCCAAAAACAAGAAGTCCATAATGTTCACCAGCTGCACCTGCTACACCCAGGACGTTATCTAAACTCATTGTAAAATCAGCTAATAAAACAGTCCAAATAGCCTTTAAAAAACTAGAGCTATCTACTTTAATGTCTTCTTCGGTCTCTGAGCCTTTTATTACATCCACATAAAGTTTGTAAACAATATAAAGAAGCAGCAATCCTCCTATTAATCTTAAACCTGTAATTTGTAAAAGATATGCGGTAAGCAATGTTAAAATAATTCTTAAAATAACTGCACCACCAATTCCCCAGAAAATAACTTTTTTTCTTTGTTCTGGTGGAAATTTAGATGCAACCATTCCAATTATAATTGCATTGTCTCCAGCTAAAACTAAATCAATAAGAACAATTTGAGTTAATATTGCTATTTGTTCAGGTGTAAAAAATTCTGAAAACATTATTGTTGTAGTATCATGTCCGCACCTTTTTCTGCAATCATTATTGTTGGAGCATTAGTATTTCCAGAAGTAATATATGGCATTACAGATGCATCAATCACTCTTAGGTTTTTAATTCCATGAACTTTTAATTGATCAGACACAACGGCGTTTTCATCTTTTCCCATCCTGCATGTACTGACAGGATGAAAAATAGTATTAGCATATTTTCCTGCTTCAACAGCTAGCTGCTCATTGTCAGTAATATTTATACCTGGTCTTAGTTCTTCAGGTTCATAATTTTTATAGGCTTTGGACTCCATTACTATTTTTCTTACTATTTTAAGAGACTTGCCTGCTATCTCTCTATCTTCATCTGTAGATAGATAATTCATTTTAATTTTTGGAGGAATTCTTGTATCGGATGATTTTAGCTCAATAGATCCTCTACTAGTAGGTCTTACGTTAGTGATGGTTGGTGTAAAAGCAGGAAATTTATGTAACGATGATTTTCCTAAAAGATCTGTACTAGCAGGAGAAACATGAAATTGTAAGTTAGGAGTTTCTAAATGTGGATCACTTTTAACAAAACCACACAAATAACTAGCTCCAACTGTAAGTGGACCGGTTCGTGTTAAGAAAAATTTTAATCCAGTAAATATTTTTTTAGTAAAACTATAATAAATATCATTTAATGTTTCTAAATTTTTTATCTTATATACAGGTCTTAACATTAGATGGTCAGTTAAGTTTTGGCCTACGTTTTTATTATCCATTAATACTTCAATACCGTTATCTTTTAATAATTTACCAGGCCCCAAACCAGAAGCTTGAAGAATGTGTGGAGATCCAATAGTGCCAGCACTTAAAATGATTTCGCTATTTGCTTCAATAGTATTTAACTTATCACCAGTCCAAAAATTAACTTTTTTGGCAATTTTATTTTCAAATTCAATATTTTTGATATGAGCTTTAGTTACAATTTTTAAATTACTTCTATTTTTTACCGGATTTAAATATCCAACTGCTGTGCTACATCTAAAACCATTTTTTACTGTTAAAGGGAAATATCCCATTCCCTCATTATCGCCGTTATTAAAATCATCTGTTTTTTTGTATCCGAATTCCTCTGCAGCTTCTAAAAATAAGTCTAAAACTTTGAATGTAGATCTAATTTTTTCTACTTTTAATGGTCCGCCAGAACCATGAAATTCATTTTTTCCAAATTGGAAATCTTCAGATTTTTTAAAATAAGGTAGCACATCATCCCATGACCATCCTACATTTCCTAATTGTCTCCAATAATTATAATCATTTGATTGCCCTCGAATATAAAGCATTCCATTAATAGAAGAACTTCCTCCAAGTGTTTTTCCTCTTGGGTAAGTCATCTTTCTATTGTCGCAGAAAGGCTCTTCCTCTGTGTTAAAACACCAATCTGTCTCAGGATTATGCATTGTTTTAAAATACCCTCCGGGAATATGTATCCATGGATTAGTATCTTTACCACCTGCCTCTAAAAGTAAGACTTTATTCTTAGGATTAGATGAAATTCTGTTAGCAAGAACACATCCAGCTGATCCAGCACCAATAATAATATAATCAAAATTATCCATTACTTAGAACTCTTATAAATTAAAATTTTTTATTTGTAAGAGTTCTGTACACAAAAAAATTAAAATAATCCAATATTAACACTTGTTTTAGATTTCATTCTTTGACAAGATTTCATTTTTAAAAATATAGAGAGGGAAAAACGATATGAAAAAAATCATTTCAATGTTATTTGCAGTTGCGATGGTATTTGGATTTATTTCAAATGCTAATGCTGCAAAAACACTAAAATGTCAGACAGTTCTTAACACTAAAGCTGATGAAGTTAAGATGTTAAAAGACTTTACTGACACTGTTACAACTTTGACAGGTGGATCTCTTAAGTTTGAAATTATGCCTGCAGGAGCTGTTGTTGGTGTAAAAGAAACTTTAGATGCTGTTGATAAAGGACTTATCGATTGTGGATTCGCTTGGACACACTATTGGTCAGGTGATCACCCTGCCGCTATGTTATTTGGTTCGCCAGTGGCTGGTGGTGGTGTTGGTATTGACAACATCGCATTCTTATCATGGTTTCAATATGGTGGAGGAAAAGAGCTATATGATAGACTATGGAAAGAAATGGGAAGAGATATTAAAGGATTTATGATTCAACCAGTTGGACCAGAAGCTTTAGGTTGGTTTCCAAAACCAATTAAAGATATGGCTGACTTTAGAAAATATAAGTTCAGAACTCCTCCAGGAATTCCAGGACAAACTTACAAAGACATCGGTATAGCATCTGTTGCTATGGGTGGTGGAGACATTCTACCAGCTTTAGAAGCGGGAACTATTGATGCTGCTGAATGGTGTTGTCCAAAGCCAGACTTAACGTTTGGTTTTCAAAAAGTATTAAAGCACTACTACCTACAAGGTTTACACCAAGTAGTCGTAAATGCTGACTTTTATATTACTGGAAAAACATATGATGCTATGAGTGCTCATGAGAAAAAGTCTCTAGAAGTTGCAGCAAATGCATCTCTAGCGAAATCTCTAAGTTACAGAATCTATGAAAACGGAAAAGCTTTAAAAGAGCTTACTGAAGTTCATGGTGTAAAATTAGAAGATACTCCTTCTGATTACTTCACTGAATACATGGCGGCTGCTAAGAAAAGTTTGGAAACAAACGCAGCTAAAAATGCATTCTTTGCTGAAGTCTGGGACTCTATGAAAGAATTTGCTGATATAGCAGTTCCTTTCTGGAGTGGTGCTCAAATGTCAAATGCGAAGCTAGGAATGGCTCACGCAGCAACATTAAAGTAATAAATAGATAATCTTTAATATTAGAGCGGACTTTTATAGTCCGCTCTAATTTTTTTTAATTAAAATTTTATGGCTGACGAACCAGGAAAACTAGATATATCAGATGAAATGATTGCCGAAAGGCGAGGTGGTTCAGGAAAAATGCCAAGTGATATGCCATCATGGATGGCAAATTCAATTATAAATATTGATAAATTTAGCAAATGGGTTGGTAATGTTGTTTGTTGGATATTAATGCCATTAATTCTTGCAATGACATATGAAGTTTTTGCTAGAAAATTATTTCATTCCCCAACAATATGGGCTTACGATATTAGTAGATTTTTATATGGCGCGCTTTTTATGTTAGGTGCTGGATACGCACTCTCAAAAGGTGTTCATATAAGAGCTGATTTTTTATACAGAAATTTTAAAATTAAAAACCAAGGCTTAATTGACTTTTGGTTATATATATTATTTTACTTCCCAGGCTTAATTGTTTTTCTTTATATGACAATTGGCTACGTAGGTGAATCTATACAAAGAGGTGAAAGAGGTATGGATACAACATGGATGCCATATATGTGGCCAATCAAAACATGTTTATTGATAGGAATAGTATTTTTACTTATTCAAGGGATTTCGGAATTATTTAAAAGTTATTGGGCTGCAACAAGAGGAAAATGGCCAGGAGAAGATAAATGATAGCTGAATTAATTGATCCAGCTATTTTAGGCTTCATTTTAGTTGGAGTAATGCTCTTTGCAATATTTGTAGGATTTCCTATTTCTTTTACATTGATATTTTTAGGTTTTGTATTCGGTTATTTAGGATTTGGAAAATTAGTTTTCTATTTAATGACGTTACAATTTTCCATGGTCATGACTGAACAAACCCTCGCCGCTGTCCCGCTGTTTGTCTTTATGGGGATTATGATGGAGCAAGCAGGACTTATGGAAAGATTGTTCTCATCATTTCAAATGATGTTGGCTAGAGTAAGAGGGGCACTGTATTATGCTGTTTTGTTTGTTTCTGTCATCTTCGCTGCTGCAACAGGAATTGTTGGTGCGTCTGTAACTATACTTGGAATCATGGCTGCAAAATCAATGAATAGATCTGGCTACAATGTGAGACTTGCAGCTGGTACAATTACTGCTGGTGGAACTTTAGGAATTTTAATTCCTCCGAGTATTATGCTTGTTGTGATGGGTCCAATTATGGAAATTCCTGTAATTGATCTATTTGCTGCAGCTATAATTCCTGGAATTCTTCTTGCAAGTTTATACGCTGGTTACACAACAATAAGATGTATGATAAATCCTAAACTAGGACCTGTAATTCCTGAAGAGATGAGAGCAGCGAGCATGAAAGAAGTTTGGATTGAATTCTTCTTAGGTTTAGTTCCTCCTGCAGCTCTAGTCTTTGCAGCACTAGGAAGTATCTTATTTGGATTTGCAACACCAACAGAAGCAGCTGGTTGTGGTGCTATGGGAGCATTATTGCTTTCATTAGCATATAAAAAATTAACTTTATCAAAACTTCAAGAAGCACTTGTTAAAACTTTAGAAATTACTGCCTTAATTATGGTTTTGGTTGCTGCTTCAAACTTTTTTGGTGCTGTATTTGCAAGACTTGGTACTCCAACATTGTTAACTGAATTTTTGTTAGGTTTAGAGATGAACAAATATTTTATTCTAGCAATTGTTATGGTAGCTATATTTTTGTTAGGTTGGCCACTCGAGTGGGTGCCAATTGTGATGATTATTGTGCCAATTATTTTACCATTAATTGAAGCATTAGGTTTCAATTTAACTTGGTTTGCAATTTTGGTTGCGGTGAATCTCCAGACCGCCTGGCTATCTCCACCCGTGGCACTATCTGCGTATTTTTTAAAAGGTGTGGTTCCAGAGTGGGATTTAAAAGATATTTATTATGGAATGATGCAATTTATGGTTCTTCAAGTAATAGGTTTAATATTAATAATTATATTTCCTAAGATAGCCCTATGGTTACCAACTCTCTTATATGGACAGTAGAATTTATTAGTTTAAAATAAATTTAGTGAATCAGCCAAAAGTAAAATACTCTCTATCTAACTGGGACTTAGTAACAGTTAATCCAAATTATAAAACTTGGAATTGGAAAGACTTATTTTGTTTTTGGGGAGCTAATGTACAAAGTGTAATTGGTTTCTCTTTAATATCCTCACTTTACTTAATGTATAGTTTAAATGTTTTTGTAGTTTTTTTTGGAATAATATTAGGATCTTTTTTTGTTTATTTGTTTTCAAATATAATTGGAAAACCTTCTCAAAAATTCGGTTTACCATTTGCAGTATTATTAAGATCTTCATTAGGTTTTAATGGTGCTAAACTTTTTGGATTAATCAGAAGTTTAGTTGGAATTTTTTTATTCGGAATTCAAACTTACTTTTTATCTAAAATATTAGTTTATTTAATTAGAATACTAATTTTTTCTTTAGACAATTCTTTATTACAGCAGGAAATATTTATTTTTTATTATTTTGGCATGAACATTATCGATTGGTCTGCAATAATAATTACAATAATTCTACAGACTTTATTTTTTACTGTTGGGATGCAGTATAATAAAAAATTAATTAATTTTTCAGCGATAACAGTTTATGTTGGAATGCTTGTTTTTTTCTTCGTTGTTTTATTAAGCAATGTCAAAATAACCACTGAAGCCTTTTCAAATATTTTTAATCTGAATAATTTTTTAGATGTTAATAATTTAGCACCTTTATTGACAGTTGCTGGAACAATATTTGCCTATTTTTCAATTTTAATAATTAGCTTTGGTGATTTTTCTAGATACGTCAAAAATGAGCAAGAATTAAAAAAAGGAAACTTAAGCTTAATTTTGAATTTATTTATTTTTTCTATTTTATCAGTTTTTATCGTTACGGGTTCTGATGTTTTTCTTAATCAAAAATTTTCAGATTTAGATAGAATTTTTACCAATCCAACAGATATAGTTGGAAAGTTTGATAATATACAAATAACAATAGTTGTTCTATTTTTTATTATAATTGCTTCAGCTTCTACAAATTTAGTTGCTAATTACATACCATCTCAATATTCTCTAATAAATTTTGTTCCATCTAAATTAACTCTAAAAAGTGCGGGTTATATAATTTCATTTTTTGGTTTATTGATAGCAATATTCTGGCTGACTATATTAAGCCAAATAGGAATTTTATCCTTTGTTGATACTTTTGGAGCTTTTTTTGGTCCTTTGTTTGGGGTGATGGCAGCTGATTATTATTTAATTAAAAATCAAGAATTAAGTAATAAGGATTTGTATTCTATAGATAAAGAGAGTGCTTATTATTATTCAGGTGGCTGGCATATAAAAGGTGTTTATTCTTTAATACTAGGATTTATATTTTCAGCGTCTACAATCTGGAACACTAATTTGATGTTTTTACAGTCTTACGCTTGGATTATAGGTGCATTTGTTGCTTGGATAACATATTACTTGTTAGCAAAAAAATAATATGAAAGCTTTAGTTTATACTGGTGTAGAGGAATTAACTTATAGAGATGAGAAAGACCCTATAGAAAAAGCAGGCGAAAGTATTCTAGAAGTTCAAGCTTCAGGTATTTGTGGTTCCGATATGCATGCTTATCATGGTAAAGACGAAAGAAGAGTGCCGCCCTTGATACTAGGACATGAGGTAAGTGGAAGAATTACTAATGGAAAATTTAAAGATAAAATTGCAGTATTAAATCCTTTAATAACTTGTGGAAAATGTGAGTTTTGTATTAGAAAAAGAGAACATCTATGTCCAAATAGAGTTTTACTAGGTATGAACCGACCCTATGAAAGACAAGGTGCTTTTGCTGAATTAATTACTGTTCCTAATACAAATATATATGATGTTCCTAAAAAATTAAATGTAACTGAGGCTGCAGTTGCTGAACCAACAGCTGTCGCTTATCACGCAGTTTTAATTGGAGAAAATTCTCTAAACAAAGATATTAAAGATTGTAGAATTTTAGTTCAAGGAGCAGGTGCAATTGGATTATTGTGTTCACTTATTTTGTCTAAAATAAAAAAAAATACTAAGATTATCATGTCAGATCCTAATAAATTAAGATTGAATGAATGTTCAAAATATTTAGATGCAAAATTTGTTGGACCTTCAGATAAAGAAGTAAAAAATGATAGTTTTGATATAGTATTTGATACTGTTGGCCTGGAAGTCTCAAGACAGCAGTCCATCTCTGTAGTAAAACCTGGTGGGTCTATTATACATATTGGTCTAACACAGCCTGCAGGAGAATTTAATTTTAGAAAGGCAACATTACAAGAAGTTACATTTATAGGAACTTATTGTTATACAAATCAGGATTTTAGCGACACTATTCAGATTTTAGCTAATAAAGATATTGGAAATTTAGACTGGATAGAATATAGGCAGCTTAAAAATGGTGGAAGCGCTTTTAAACAAATACATGACGGTACTTGCTCAGCACCAAAAATTGTATTAATTCCTTAATTTATTTATAGGAAAAGTATGTTAAAAATTTTTTTTTTTTTAATTACATCATTTATTTTTTTTAATTCTGTATACGCAGAAAATATAAAAATTTTTGAATTCACAGAAAAAGAACTCTCAGAACTTGAGGTTCGTAAAGTAAGAGGATCAGATAACAATACTTCTTATACCGTTGGATCAAATGAGAATGGAAATTTTTTAAAAGCTGTAGCTGACAATGCTGCTTCTGGACTTGGAAAAGAGATAAAAATTGACCTAAATAAAACACCTTTTATCAATATTACCTGGAAAATTGAAAAGGACCTTCGAGGGATTAAAGAGGATACGAAAAAAGGACATGATTATGCGGCTCGTGTTTTTGCAATTAAAAAAACTGGAGCTACACCTTTATCAAATAGAGCAATTAATTACGTTTTTTCAAGCAATAGTGAAGTTGGTGAAAATAGACCAAGTCCATATACAAAAAAATCAATAGACAATGTATTAGCAACTACTAAAGACTATTTCAATGAATGGGTAACAGTGAAAGCCAATGTTAAAGAAGATTTTAAAAAATTTCACGATTTAGATGTGAATGAATTAGATGGCTTAGCTATAATGGCTGATACTGATAATTCTAAAATGAAATCAATTTCTTATTTTAAGAATATTTATTTTTCAGCAGATTAATTAATATTTTAGATACTTTTTTAATCCAATACTAAAAAACGATAATAAAATAGCTGCGATAACATCAGCAATTGGAATTGCATTTGGAAATCCAAAGTTCCATAAAATTACTCCGATTAACCAAATTATATAAATTTTCATCTAAGATATTATATCTTAGTTTCTATTAAATTTTTATTTATTTGATATTATTAATTTATGTATAAAAACTTTACTCATGATGTTAAAGTGTATTATGAGGACACAGACGCTGGTGGGGTAGTGTACTATGCTAACTATTTAAAATATTTAGAAAGAGCTAGAACTGAAGCGTTGTCAACTATTGGATTAAGCAATACAAAATTAAAAAATGATTTTAATGTTCTTATAATAGTTAAATCATGTAATATTGAATATAAAAAATCTGCATATTTAGAAGATGATTTACAAATTAAATCTTTTGTAGAATCTACTTCAAAAACTTCTTTTTTAATGAATCAATCAATATTTAAAGATAAGGAATTGATTGTAGAAGCTAAAATTCATTTAGTATTTATAAATGAAAAATTCAAGCCAGTTAAGATTCCAGAAAAAATCTTATCAGAATTTAAACCCTATACTTCTAGTTTATAGATATTTTTCTAGCTTTTTTAAATAAGTCTACAATCATTCTTTCAGATACAAGCTTAGTATTTACATTTCTGGGGCTAGGGTGATAACAGGCAATTAATTTTATATTATTTGGGAGTAAATAGGATTTTCCGTGAATAAATTTAACCTTTTCTTTTAAATTATATTTTTTTTTATAAAATTTCGCACAATTATCAAATGCCACCTTTCCTAGTGCAATAATAGTTTTTAATTCTTTTAAATTATAAATCTCGATATCAAAGTATTTTGAACAATTATTAAGCTCTTCTATTTTAGGTTTATCACCCGGAGGTACACATTTTAAAATATTAGTTATATATGTTGATTTTAATATAAGACCATCATTTAGGCTTTCTGAATTTGGTTGGTTTGATATTTTAGCTTTAAATAAACATTTAAATAAAAAATCTCCAGATTTATCGCCTGTAAAAGCTCTTCCTGTTCTTGTTCCTCCATGTGCTGCTGGGGCTAATCCAATTATTAAAATTTTTGCATCAATTGATCCAAAACCTGTAACTGGTTTTCCCCAGTAGGTTTCATTTAAATTTTGCTTTCTTTTTTCTGTAGAAATTTTTTTTATAAAATTAACAAGCCTTGGACATTTTTTACATTTAAGAATTGTTTTATTTAAACTATCTATTTTAATATTCATAAATGAAAATTTTAAATTATTTAGTCATAATATTTATATGCATTAATCCCTCAGTTAAAGCAGATTCAAAAAAAAATTTTATTGATGAATTGAAAAAAGGTGGAAAATTAATTTTTATTAGACATGCTTATGCACCTGGTGGTGGCGATCCAGGTAATTTTGATATTAATGACTGTACAACACAAAGAAATTTAAGTGATAGTGGTAGAATTCAATCAAAAAGAATTGGTGATTTTTTTAAGGAGAATAAAATTTTAATTGAAAAAGTTTATTCTAGTGAATGGTGTCGATGCAAAGAAACAGCATCTATTGCTTTCAAAAAATATAAAACTAAAAACTTTTTAAACTCTTTTTTTAGTGCAAAATTTACTAAAAATAAAAAAAAGCAAATAATTGATTTTAATAAATTTATTAGGACCTGGGATAAAGATCAAAATTTAGTTTTTGTTACACATTATGTGGTGATTTCTGAAATTTTAAATTACGCACCTTCATCTGGTGAGATTGTTATATCAGACAAGACCTTAAAAGTTATTGATACTTTAGAAATTGAATATTAAATTAAATAATTATGTCATCAAAAAGAGCTATGAGACAGGCACAAAAACAAGCATATGCAAAGCATCGTTCAAACATTACAAACAGTAGATTTAAAATTAATAAAAAATTTCTTACAAAAAATAAAGAAGAAAAAAAAAATAAAAACTAACTTTCTTGATCAAATTTCTCTATTATTTTACAAGTAGAGATCTTAGATAAACTTTCAACATCATTCAAAACAGCTTTAACAAATATTTCAGGTTTATCTTTTTCAAATAAAATTTGAGTATAAAACTGTGGATATCCATGTTTCAATGTAAGTATTTTTCCATCCTCTAAATAAATGTTTCTCACATAGGAGTTTTTCTTTTTAACACTTAAATCTGTTACCCTATATTTTTGGTATGTTTTTTCGTTATAAACATAATTTCTTGTCATAATTAATTCATTAAGATTTAAAATATATTCATTTTTTAAAAAACTGTCTTCTTTATGATCGCATTTTTTTAATACAATAATTTCTGATTGAGAATTAAAAGATATTAAAAAAAATGATAAAAAAAAAATTAAAAACTTATTTTCTCTCATTTTTATCTACAAAAAATAAAGCTATAATAAATATTATAGTCCATGCAAATACAGACAGTGTTTTTAAAGGAGTAGTATCTGCCCCCCAAACATCAAAGAATAAAGCACCAATAATTATACCTATGGCATAAACAATACTTACGATTTTTACTTTACTCATATTTTATATTATTCTTTGATAAGGTTTTTTTTGAATAGAGATATACCATTATTTTTCTTATGTTCATAAGATTCATTAAAACTATCTAATTGCCATCCAGACAATCTTTCTTTTATTTCTTTTATATTATTTTCTTTCCATTCATCTGAGGTTTCTGGCTGTTTCCATATTTTTCTTTCTTCAATTGTTCTTGCACAACCATAACAATAACCTGTAGACGGGTCAGTTTTACAAATGCTTATACAAGGTGAAACAATCATTTTATTTAAATTAATATAATAATTAGATGATAAATAGTTATTTTTTTAATAATTGTCATTGGACAAATAGTTTCAATAATATATAAAACCTCGTAATTTGTGGGGCGATGGCGGAATTGGTAGACGCGTTGGTCTTAGGAACCAATATGGCAACATGTGAAGGTTCGAGTCCTTTTCGCCCTACCATTAAAATATTATGAAAGTTACAGTAGAAAATAAAAAAGGACTAAATAAAGACCTTAAAGTTTTTATCGATAAAGAGACGATGAACTCTTATATGGATGAAAAATATGAAGAGATCAAAGGAAGTGTGAATCTTAAAGGATTTAGACCAGGCAAAGTTCCAAAAGAAATATTAAAAAGACAATTTGGTAAAGCAGTTTTTGGAGAAGTTTTAGATAAAGTTTTAAAAGAAACGTCAACTAAAGCACTAGAAGAAAAAAAAATTAAACCAGCAGGTCAACCAAAGCTAGACTTAAAGACATACGGCGAAGATAAAGATCTAGAATATGTTTTGACAGTAACAGAGTTACCAAAAGTAGAAATTAAATCTTTAGAAAATATTAAATTTGATGAATACACTGTAAAAATTGATGAAAGTGAAACAGATAAAAGAATTAAAGAAATAGCTAAAAACCAACCAAATTTTAAAGAAGTAAGCGCTGATACAAAAGCTAAAAAAGGTGATTTGGTCTCTTTAGACTACAAAGCAACAGTTGATGGTAAGGATTTTAAAGGAAGTGAAGGAAAGAATACCCAGTTAACCTTAGGTAAAGATTTATTTTTAAAAGGCTTCGATGAACAATTAATTGGAGTTAAGAAAGATGATGAAAAAGTTGTAGAAGCAACTTTGCCAGAAAATTTCCCTGAAAAAGAATTAGTAAATAAAAAAGCTAAATTTAATTGTAAAATTTTAAGCGTTAAACAATCAGAAGAAGTAAAAATTGATGATGATTTTGCAAAAAATTTAGGAGCAAAAGATTTAAAAGATTTAAAAACATTAATTACAAAACAAATTAATGATGAATATAAAAATTCTCTAGATCAATTATCTAAAAACCAAATTCTAAAAGAAATTGAAAAAATTAAAGTAGACGAAGTTCCTGAGAATTTAGTTGAAGAAGAAGTAAAAATTCTATCTCAGGGCATATCTGAAGAAGAAGCAAAGAAAAATAAAAAAAACTTTGAAGAAAAAGCAAAAATAAGAATTAAAACTGGATTAATTCTAAATGAGTTTGGTGAAAAAAATCAAATTAAAGTAACTGAACAAGAAGTTCAGTCTGAAGTACAAAAACAATTAAGAATGATGCCTGGACAAGAAAAAATGGTTATGGATTTTTATCAAAAAAATCCATCTGCATTAGCGAGTTTAAGAGGAACCGTATATGAAGAAAAAATTTTAAATTTAATTAAAGATAAAGGTAAAGCAAATAAGAAAGAAATTTCAAAAGAAGAGGCTGAAAAAATCTTAAAAGAAGCTCATAAGCATGATCATGATCATGAACATAGTCATGGTGAAGAAAATAAAGAAACTAAGAAAAAATCACTTACAACATCTGCTAAAGAAAAAAAACCTACAACTAAAAAGGCAAAATCAAAGCCTACAGTGAAAAAGACAAAAAAAGTTAGCAAAAAGTAATCTCAAGTTGTATAAGTAGAACGAATCAACTTATGATAACAAAATTATCAGAACATATGAGCAATCTTGTACCAATGGTAGTTGAACAATCTAGTAAGGGTGAGAGAGCTTATGATATTTATTCTAGATTACTAAAAGAAAGAATTATTTTTTTAACAGGTCAAATTAATGATAATGTTGCATCATTAGTTACAGCCCAATTATTATTTTTAGAAGCAGAAGATCCAAAAAAAGAAATCTATTTATACATAAATAGCCCAGGCGGCTTGGTTACAGCTGGTCTAGGTATTTATGATACGATGCAATATGTGAAACCAGACATTTCTACTTTATGTATTGGTCAAGCAGCCTCTATGGGTTCATTTTTACTTGCTGCAGGCACTAAAGGAAAAAGATTTTCATTACCAAATTCAAGAATAATGGTTCACCAACCATCAGCAGGTTTTCAAGGTCAGGCAACCGATATTGAAATTCATGCTAATGAAGTTTTGTCTTTAAAGAAAAGACTTAATGAAATTTATTCTAGACATACTGGAAAAAGTGTTGATGAAATAAAATCTGCTCTTGAAAGAGATAATTTTATGACAGCAGATGTCGCACAATCTTTTGGTCTTATTGACGAAGTAGTAGAAAAAAGATCATAATACACAATATATTGAATCATTTTTAATCGAAACTTGATTAGTGTGAGTCTTCTATAATAGAGTAGATAAATTGATTCGTTATAAAAATTAAAATGACAACAAATAATAAAAATATTCTTTACTGCTCTTTTTGTGGCAAGAGCCAACATGAAGTAAGAAAGTTAATTGCTGGTCCAACTGTTTTCATCTGTGATGAATGTGTTGAGTTATGTATGGACATAATAAAAGAAGAGAGCAAAGATACTTTTGTAAAACATCAAGATGGTCTTCCATCTCCGAAAGAAATCTGTTCAGTATTAGATGATTATGTAATAGGTCAAGCTCATGCAAAGAAAGTGTTATCTGTTGCAGTCCATAATCATTACAAAAGATTAAATTATGAAGGCAAAACGAGTAAGAATGTTGAACTATCAAAATCTAATATACTTTTAGTAGGTCCTACAGGTTGTGGAAAAACATTGCTTGCTCAAACTCTTGCTAGAATTCTAGACGTTCCATTTACAATGGCTGACGCAACCACCCTAACAGAAGCAGGTTATGTTGGAGAAGATGTCGAAAATATTATTTTAAAATTACTACAAGCATCTGACTATAATGTTGAAAAAGCTCAAAGAGGTATAGTTTATATTGATGAGGTTGATAAAATAAGCAGAAAATCTGAAAACCCTTCAATTACAAGAGACGTATCTGGAGAAGGAGTACAACAAGCACTTCTTAAAATAATGGAGGGAACAGTTGCAAGTGTTCCACCTCAGGGTGGTAGAAAACACCCTCAACAAGAATTTTTACAAGTGGATACTACAAATATTTTATTTATCTGTGGTGGTGCATTTGCAGGACTTGATAAAATTATTTCTCAAAGAGACAAAGGAACTTCAATTGGTTTTGGAGCAGATGTAAAAAATACACAAGATAAGAAAACTGGGGAATGGATGAAAGGATTGGAGCCAGAAGATTTATTAAAATTTGGATTAATTCCAGAATTTATTGGAAGACTTCCAATGATAGCAACTCTCGAAGATTTGGATGAAAAATCTTTAATTAAGATATTACAAGAACCAAAAAATTCTTTAATAAAACAATATCAGGAATTATTCAAATTGGATGGTGCTAAATTAATATTTAAAGAAAATGCTTTAAAAGAAATAGCACAAAAAGCTATCAGTAAAAAAACAGGAGCGAGAGGTTTGAGATCAATACTAGAAAATATTTTGTTAAAAACAATGTACGATCTTCCGAGTCAAGACAATATTGACGAAGTTATTGTTGATGCTAGTGCAGCAAAAGGACAGTCGCAACCTATCTTGGTACATGCAAAAGGTGATAGTAAATCAAAGACAAATAAGACCACAGCGGCTTAATATCCATAATAAGTAATAAATACCTATTGCATTCTAGAATATAATATCCATATTGTTTGTATGGACGTCAAAATAACACTACCCTTACTTCCTTTAAGAGACATTGTGGTCTTCCCGAGTATGGTTATACCTCTATTTGTAGGTAGAGATAAATCTATTTCTGCACTTAACGAAGTAATGAAAAAAGATAAAAAAATTATTTTAGTTACCCAAAAAAATTCAGAAATTGATGATCCTAAAAAAACAGATGTTTTTATGTATGGGTGTGAAGGAAATATTTTACAATTATTAAAATTACCAGATGGAACAGTAAAAGTTTTAGTCGAAGGTATTAAAAGAGTAAAAATTTTAGACTTCAAGGATAACGAAAAATTTATAACCTGTGATTATACTAATTATAATGATATTTTTCCTAAAGATGAGGATTTGTTTCCATTAGCTACTACAGCTTTAAGAAGATTAGAAAAACTTACATCAATAAATAAAAAAATTTCTAATGAAACAATAAATACTATTAAACAATTAAAAGATCCGTCTCAAATTGGAGACAATATTGCATCTCATATAACAGCTACTATTTCTGAAAAACAGCAAATTTTTGAGACGGTAGATGTAAAGAAAAGATTAAATGCCATAATTAAAATTATGGAAAATGAAACAAGTATTATTGGTGTTGAAAAGAGAATTAGAGGAAGAGTTAAAACCCAAATGGAAAAGACACAAAGAGAGTATTATCTAAATGAGCAATTAAAAGCTATTCAGAAAGAACTTGGAGAAATTGAGGATGGTAAAGATGAAACAACCAGCTTAAACAAAGCAATTACAAAAGCTAAAATGCCTAAAGAGGTGGAAAAAAAATGTCTTCAGGAATTAAAAAAATTGAAAAATATGAGCCCTATGTCTGCTGAAGCAACAGTTGTTAGAAATTATTTAGATTGGATGACTGATCTTCCATGGCATAAAAAAAGTGAGGTTGACATAGACCTAACCAAAGCTTTAAACATTCTTGATAAAGATCATTTTGGATTAGAAAAAGTTAAAGAACGAATAATTGAATTTTTAGCTGTTCAAAAAAGAATGGAAAAAATTAAGGGTCCAATTTTATGTTTAGTTGGACCTCCAGGTGTAGGAAAAACATCACTAGGTAAATCAATCGCAAAAGCAACAAACAGAGAATTTGTTAGAATGTCTGTTGGAGGTATGAGAGATGAAGCAGAAATTAGAGGTCATAGACGAACATACATTGGATCTTTACCCGGTAAAATTATTCAGATGATGAAAAAAGCTGGAACAAAAAATCCACTAATTCTTTTAGATGAAATAGATAAAATTGGGAATGATTATAGAGGAGATCCTTCATCAGCACTATTAGAAGCTTTGGATCCAGAACAAAATACAACGTTTAATGATCATTATTTAGAGGTAGATTATGATTTATCTGATGTAATGTTCGTAACAACGGCAAACACATTAAATATTTTACCTCCTCTTTTGGACAGAATGGAAGTAATTAGATTAGCTGGTTATACAGAAGATGAGAAAATAAACATTGCAAATAAATATTTGTTACCAAAACAAATTAAAGACAACGGCGTAAAAGAAAAAGAAATGAACTTAGATGACAATATAATTAAAGAAGTTATTAGAGGTTATACCAAAGAGTCGGGTGTTAGAAATCTTGAAAGAGAAATTTCCAAACTTGCAAGAAAAGTAGTTAAAAAAATTGTCGCTGGAGAAGAAAATGAGGTTGAGATAAATAACAAAAATTTATCTGATTTTTTAGGAGTTCCAAAATTTAAATTTGGAGAATTAGAGACAGAAAATAGAGTTGGTATAGTCACTGGTCTTGCTTGGACAGAGTATGGAGGTGAAATTTTAAAGATTGAAACTGCAACTATGCCTGGTAAAGGAAGAATGCAAATTACAGGTAAACTAGGAGATGTTATGCAGGAGTCAGTGAAAGCAGCTAAATCTTTTGTAAGATCAAAATGTTTAGAATATGGCATTATTCCACCTATATTTGAAAAAAAAGATTTTCATATACATGTTCCTGAGGGTGCTACTCCTAAAGATGGTCCTTCAGCAGGCATAGGTATGGTAACTTCTATCGTATCCTCAATTACTAATATTCCAGTGAGAAGAGATGTAGCGATGACTGGAGAAGTAACATTAACTGGCCAAGTTCTACCTATTGGTGGCCTAAAGGAAAAATTATTAGCTGCACATAGAGCGGGAATTAAAGAAGTTTTAATACCAAAAGAAAACGAGAAAGATTTAGTTGATATGCCGAAAAAAATTATTGACGATATAAAGATAACTCCAGTAGAATATGCCGATCAAGTAGTAAAAATTGCATTGACAAAGGAACTTAAACCAACTGAGTGGGTGGAGGTCGATATATCCAAAAAAGACGACAAATCTCAAGCTAGTATTCAATAAATCTAAAAAATATTTTAATCTTACACTTCAATAATAACTCTAGTTTTATTTTTGTTAAGTAATTATACCTATTTTTAAAAGCGAAAAAAAAATCTAGAAAAAAATAGTAATTAGATAGGTTTTTTTTAAAAAATCTTTTTTGATTTAAAAAGTTAAAAAAACAAGAAATATAGGCAATTTTAAGTGTTAATAGACCTTGACGTAGGTTTTCTAAAGGATATAAAACAATTGATTTTGGTAATGGGCGGTTAGCTCAGTTGGTAGAGCATCTCGTTTACACCGAGGGGGTCAAAGGTTCGAGTCCTTTACTGCCCACCAAAATAATAAGTGGGGGTGTAGCTCAGTTGGTTAGAGCGATCGCCTGTCACGCGATAGGTCGAGGGTTCGAGTCCCTTCACTCCCGCCACTTTTAATGACTCTTTCATAATTTACTAAACTGTTGATATTGTTGAGTTTTTCAGCATACTCCTCATAAGTACTTGATTTTGTTGTCTTTTTTTTTATTAAAAATGTGACGTATCTACACTTCAACAACAAATTAAAACTGATATATAGACATCCATGTTATCTGATTTTCTTAAAGATTACTTACCAATAATAATTTTCCTAATCATAGCTTTAGGATTAAGTTCAGCATTTGTGGTAATTAATTTTATTCTATCGCCAAAAAAACCTGATCCAGAAAAACTATCAGCTTACGAATGTGGATTTGAACCATTCGAAGATTCTAGACTTGAGTTTGATGTTAGATTTTATTTAGTTGCAATCTTATTTATTATATTTGATTTAGAAATAGCCTTTCTATTTCCATGGGCAATTTCATTGGGCAATATCGGATTACTTGGTTTTTCATCAATGATGATCTTTCTATTCATTCTTACGATTGGTTTTATTTATGAATGGAAAAAAGGCGCTTTAGACTGGGAATAAAATTATAAATTTAATGAATAATAAAATAGATCAAGTTCCAGAGGAATTTAAACAACTTGCAGATGATTTTAGCAAGAATGGATTTATAACCACATCACTAGATAATTTAATTAATTGGTCAAGATCTGGATCGCTTCATTGGATGACATTTGGCCTTGCTTGTTGCGCTGTTGAAATGATGCAAACTTCTATGCCAAGGTATGATCTTGAAAGATTTGGTGCAGCACCAAGAGCTTCTCCAAGACAATCTGATGTAATGATTGTAGCTGGTACTTTAACCAATAAAATGGCACCAGCGCTTAGAAAAGTTTATGATCAAATGCCAGAACCTAGATACGTTATTTCGATGGGAAGTTGCGCGAATGGTGGAGGTTATTATCATTACTCTTATTCAGTTGTAAGAGGTTGTGATCGTATTGTTCCTGTTGATGTGTATGTACCAGGATGTCCTCCTTCAGCAGAAGCGTTGTTGTACGGTATTCTTCAATTACAAAAAAAAATCAGAGATAAAGGTTCTTTTATTAGATAGTTATGAAAAATTTAGAAGATTTAGAAAAAAAAATAAATTCAGAATTAAATACTAAAATTAATAAAACAACAATTAAACATAATCAAATTTATCTTGAGACTGATAAAGATGATTTAATAGATATATGTTTGTTTTTGAAAACTAATAATGATACTAAATTTAAACAACTAATAGATATTACTGTTGTTGATTATCCTGAAAGAAACCAAAGATTCGATGTAGTTTACTTGTTTTTAAGTCATGAATTTAACCAAAGAATAGTTTTAAAATATTCAATTTCAGAGAATGAAGTTATACCATCTTTAACAAGCATCTTCCCTTCAGCAAACTGGATGGAAAGAGAGGTATTTGATATGTATGGTGTTTCATTTAAAGATCATCCAGATTTGAGAAGAATTCTAACTGATTATGGTTTTGAGGGCCATCCACTAAGAAAAGACTTTCCACTCACAGGTCATACTGAGGTCAGATACAGTGAAGATGAAAAAAAAGTTATTAGCGAACCAGTAAAATTAGAACAAAATTTTAGAAATTTTGATTACGAAAGTCCTTGGGAAGGAACTAAATATATAAAAGATGAAATAGATAATAATGACAAAAAAAATTAAAAATTTAAATTTAAATTTTGGACCACAGCATCCAGCTGCACACGGAGTTTTGAGGTTAATATTAGAATTGGATGGTGAAATTGTTGAAAAAGCTGACCCACATATTGGTTTGTTGCATAGAGGAACTGAGAAATTAATTGAAAATAAAACATATATGCAAGCAGTACCTTATTTTGATCGATTAGATTATGTGGCTCCAATGAACCAAGAGCATGCGTTTGCATTAGCAGTTGAAAAAATTCTTAAAATTGATGTTCCTATTAGAGCACAATTCATAAGAGTGATATTTTGTGAAATTGGAAGAATTTTAAGTCATATATTAAATGTTACAACACAAGCTATGGATGTTGGGGCTTTAACTCCAACCTTATGGGGATTTGAAGAAAGAGAAAAATTAATGGGTTTCTATGAGAGAGTTTCTGGTTCTAGACTTCATGCAAACTATTTCAGAGCTGGTGGAGTTCATCAAGATTTGCCCCAAGGACTTGAAGAAGATATTGCTAACTTTTGTGAAAGCTTTCCAAAAATAATAAATGATTTAGAAAGCTTATTAACTGATAACAGAATATTTAAACAACGTAATGTTGATATTGGTGTGGTTACTAAACAAGATGCTCTAGATTATTCATTTTCTGGAGTAATGATTAGAGGATCAGGGGTTCCATGGGATTTAAGAAAATCTCAACCTTATGATTGTTATGAAAATTTAGATTTCAAAGTACCAGTAGGAAAAAATGGAGATTGTTATGATAGATATTTATGTCGAATTGAAGAAATGAAAGAGAGCGTATCTATAATTAAACAATGTTTATTAAAAATGGAAAAAGGACCTATTAAATCTTTGGATGGAAAAATTAGTCCACCATCTAAAAAAGATATAAAACAATCAATGGAAGCACTCATCCATCATTTTAAACTTTTTACAGAGGGTTATAGAGTTCCTAAAGACGAGATATATACTGCTGTTGAAGCTCCAAAAGGTGAGTTTGGAGTTTATCTGATATCTGATGGATCTAGCAAACCCTACAAATGTAAAATAAGAGCCCCTGGTTTTTCTCACTTGCAATCAATGGATTATTTAATTAAAGGTCACATGCTAGCAGATGTTCCCGCAGTACTTGGTTCACTTGATATTGTATTTGGGGAGGTTGACAGATGAGTTTGAGAAGACCTGCAAAAAATCAACCAGAAAATTTTGAATTTAATAGTTCATCTTTAGATGCTGCTAACAAAATTGTATCAAAATATCCAGATGGTAAACAACAAAGTGCTGTAATGGCATTGCTTTACATAGCTCAAAGACAGCACGCTAATTGGATACCATTAGCTGCAATGAAGTATATAGCAAAATTTTTAGACATGCCTTACATAAAAGTTTATGAAGTAGCAACCTTTTACACCATGTATAATTTATCTCCTGTTGGAAAACATTTTATACAAGTTTGTACAACAACTCCTTGCATGATTAGAGGAGCAAGTAAATTAGTTGAAGCTTGTAAAGAAAAAATATCAGAAAATGAATGCGAATTATCAAGTGATAAAAGCTGTTCATGGATGGAAGTTGAGTGTTTAGGTGCATGTGTTAATGCGCCTATGATGCAAATTAATGATGATTACTATGAAGACTTAGATAAAGATAAAACGCTTAAAATTTTAGATCAAATTTTAAAAGGTGAAACTCCAAAACCAGGTTCTTATAGAGGAAGGATAAATAATGAACCTGAAAATAACAGAAAAACATTAATGGATTATAAAAATGCTTAAGGATCAAGATAGAATATTCAAAAATTTGTATAACGATATGGGTTCTGATGTTGCCTCTTCTCAAAAAAGAGGTGATTGGGTTAACACTAAAGAAATTACTGATAAAGGTAGAGATTGGATTATAAATGAAATTAAAGACTCTCAACTTAGAGGTAGAGGTGGTGCAGGATTTCCAACTGGTTTAAAATGGTCTTTTGCTCCTAAAGAAGTAGGCTCTAGACCACACTATTTAGTAATAAACGGCGATGAGTCAGAACCAGGCACTTGTAAAGATAGAGATATCTTAAGATTTGAGCCGCATAAATTAATTGAAGGGTGTTTAATAACATCCTACGCAGTCCAAGCACATGTTTGTTATATCTATATAAGAGGTGAATACTTTGTTGAAGGTCAAAAACTTCAAACAGCAATTGATGAGGCTTATGAAAAAAAATTATTAGGTAAAAATGCAGCAGGTACTGGTTGGGATTTAGACATTTATATTCATTATGGCGCTGGAGCTTATATTTGTGGTGAGGAAACAGCTTTATTAGAAAGTATAGAAGGTAAAAAGGGGCAACCTAGATTGAAACCACCATTCCCAGCCCTAATCGGTCTTTACGGATGTCCAACAATAATAAACAATGTGGAAACTATAGCTGTAGTCCCAACTATTCTTAGAAAAGGTGGCAAATGGTTTGCATCTCTTGGAAGAGAAAAAAATACTGGTACAAAAATATTTTGTATTTCAGGAAATGTAAATACACCGTGTAACGTTGAGGAAGAAATGAATATTCCATTAAAAGAATTAATAGAGGTTCATGCAGGAGGTGTTATTGGAGGATGGGATAACTTGCAAGCAGTTATTCCAGGAGGTTCGTCAATGCCATTAATTCCAAAAGAAAAATGTGAGACCTTAACTATGGATTTTGATTCTCTTATGGCAGAAAAAAGTGGTTTAGGAACAGCTGGAATTGTTGTGATTAATAAGGACCAAGATATCATTAAATGTATGGCTAGAATTGCAAGGTTTTATAAACACGAAAGTTGTGGTCAATGTACGCCTTGTAGAGAGGGATCTGGTTGGATGTGGAGAATGCTTGAAAGAATGACAAAAGGTGATGCCACTAAAGATGAAGTTGATATGTTAGGCGATGTTACTAATCAAATAGCCGGACATACAATTTGCGCTTTTGGAGAAGGGTCTTCATGGCCAGTTCAAGGACTTTTAAGACATTTTAAAAAAGAAATAGAGAAGAGAAATAATTTGGATCCTATTGTTCAGAAAAAAAATAATATTCCTTATTTAGTGGATCAACACTTATTGGATAAAAAAAATGCTTAAATTAAAAGTAAATGACATTGATGTTGAAGTAGAAGAGGGTTTAACAGTACTACAAGCATGTGAAAAAGCTGGAGTAGAAATTCCAAGATTTTGTTATCATGAAAAATTATCTATAGCGGGTAATTGTAGAATGTGTTTAGTGGAGATGGAAAAATCACCTAAACCAATTGCTTCATGCGCTATGCCAGCAGCTGAAGGGATGAATATAAAAACAAATACTGAATTTGTTGAAAAAGCAAGAAAAGGTGTGATGGAATTTTTATTGGCCAACCATCCTTTAGACTGTCCAGTATGCGATCAAGGTGGTGAATGTGATCTGCAAGATCAATCAATGTATTATGGTGTAGATAAATCAAGATTTAAAGAAAACAAAAGATTAGTTCCTGAAAAAAATATGGGACCATTAATAAAGACCCAGATGACAAGATGTATACATTGTACAAGATGCGTGCGATTTGCAACTGAAGTTGCAGGCGTACCAGAACTAGGAGCTATAGGTAGAGGTGAAGATATGCAAATTACCACGTATCTAGAACAATCTATGCAATCAGAACTATCAGCTAACGTAGTCGATCTTTGTCCAGTAGGAGCTCTAACCTCTAAACCTTATGTATTTGAGGCTAGACCTTGGGAATTAAAAAAAACAGAGACAATTGACGTAATGGATGCGGTCGGTTCTAATATAAGAGTTGATACTTATGATTGGGAGGTAAAGAGAGTTTTACCAATCATTAATGAGGATATAAATGAAGAGTGGATTTCTGACAAAACTAGATATGCATGTGATGGACTTCTTCATCAACGATTAGATACTCCATTTATTAAATATAACAAAAAATTTGAGAAAGCTTCGTGGAGCGAAGTATATAAAATTATAAAATCTAAATTTGAAAATACAACAAAAGAAAAAATTTGCGGATTTGTTGGGGACTTAACTAACATGGAAACTAGCTATATATTTAAAGAATTTTTTGAGAGAACACTTGACACAAAGAACTATGAGTCAAGATCAGATAATAGACTTGTAGATGTTTCCAAAAGAGAAAATTATTTATTTAATGCCTCTATTAACGGAATAGAAGAAACAGATTTAATATTTTTAATAGGTACTAACCCAAGGTATGAGGCAACTATTTTAAATGCTAGAATTAGAAAATCTTATTTAAATAACAATACTAAAATTTTATCTTTAAATGATAATGGTGATTTAACATATCCTTACGAGAGTTTAGATGGAAATACCCAAACATTAAAAAATATTTTTGAGGGAACAAATGATTTATCTAAAATTATTTCTGACTCAAAAAAACCTATGATTATACTTGGAGAATCATTTCTAAGATTAAATTCAGCAGAGTTTTTGTATGAAAAAATATTAGAATTTTTAAAATATAACAAAAAATTTTCCGAGTATTGGAATCCTGTAAACATACTTTCTTGTGATGCTGCCTCAGTTGGAAATTTTGATCTTGGTTTAATTAACAATGAAAATAATTTATTAAATAATTTAAAGTCCAATAAATTTGATATTGTTTATTTAGTTGGTCAAGACAATTTAGATTTTGTTAAAAAAGATGAGTTTGTAATTTATCAAGGCAGTCATGGCGATAAAGGAGCTGAAATTGCTGATATTATATTACCAGGATCAGCTTATACTGAGCAAGACGGATACTATACTAATTTAGAGGGAAAAGTTCAGAAAGCTTATAAAGCATCTTACCCACCAGGAGAAGCAAAAGAGGATTGGCAAATAATTAATGAAATTGCTGAATTTATTAACAATAGAAAATTATTTAATGACAAAGAAGAACTAGAAAGTAGCATGTTTAATTACCTAAATCTTCAAAAAGAAAAACAAAGTAAAGAATATGAAAAAAAGATAGTCAAAGATTTTCATGCCGAAAAATTAACAATAGACTTAAAACCATATTATTTTTCAAATATCATTGCAAGATGTTCGAAGACTATGATTGAATGTAATAACTCAAAATTAAATTTTAAATCTACAGGTACAGAAGGTTAGCATGGAATACCTAAATATTTTTTTCGATGAAGTATATAAAATATTATTTTTATTAGTTCCTGTTCTAGTGTCTGTGGCGATGATCGTTTGGCTTGATAGGAGAATTTGGGCTTTTGTACAAAAGCGACAAGGACCAAATGTTGTTGGCCCTTTTGGATTATTACAGTCTTTGGCTGACGCTTTAAAATATATCTTTAAGGAAATGATCATTCCTTCAAGTTCAAATAAAGTTATATTCATACTAGCTCCAATAGTAACAATGACCTTAGCGCTAATAGCTTGGGCAGTAATTCCATTTAGTGCAACTCAAGTATTAGCGGATATAAATGTTGGTATTCTTTACTTATTTGCAGTTTCATCATTAGGCGTATACGGAATTATAATGGGCGGTTGGGCCTCAAATTCAAAATATCCATTTCTAGGAGCAATTCGATCCGCGGCTCAAATGGTATCTTATGAGGTGTCTATTGGAGTAATTATAATAAACGTATTATTATGTGTTGGCTCGCTTAATTTAAATGACATTGTTATTGCTCAGCAAAATGTATGGTTTGTAATTCCATTATTTCCAATGTTTGTAATTTTTTTTATTTCAGCTTTGGCTGAAACAAATAGACCTCCTTTCGATTTACCAGAGGCAGAAGCGGAATTAGTTGCTGGATATCAAACTGAATATTCTGGCATGATGTATGCAATGTTTTGGTTAGGTGAATATGCAAACATTTTATTAATGTGTGCAATGGGTGCGATATTGTTTTTAGGTGGCTGGTTATCACCTATTGAATTATATCCATTCACATTGATACCGGGAGCAATATGGTTGATTTTAAAAATCTTACTTTTATTTTTCTTATTTGCATTAGTTAAAGCAATTGTTCCACGATATAGATACGATCAACTTATGAGACTGGGTTGGAAGGTATTTCTTCCATTGTCTTTAATTTGGGTAGTTCTTACAGCAAGTTTTTTATTTTATTTTAATCTTTTACCAGTGAACTAATCATGAATATTTCTAGATTTTTTAAAACAATATTTATGACAGATTTTCTTGGAGGATTATTCATGGCCTTAAAGGAATTTTTTAAACCAAAAAAAACAATAAATTATCCTTTTGAAAAAGGCAAAATAAGTCCGAGATTTAGAGGCGAGCATGCTTTAAGAAGATATCCAAATGGTGAAGAAAGATGCATTGCATGTAAATTATGCGAAGCTGTGTGTCCTGCGCAAGCTATAACAATCGAGTCAGCACAGAGAGAAGATGGTAGTAGAAAAACAACTCGATATGACATAGACATGATGAAATGCATATATTGTGGCCTTTGTGAAGAGTCATGTCCAGTAGATGCAATTGTTCAAGGTCCTAATTTTGAATTTTCTACAGAAACAAGAGAAGAGCTATATTACACAAAAGAAAAATTGTTAGATAATGGAGATAGATGGGAGAATGTTTTGGACGCTAATATTAAAGCTGACAATATACATAGATAAAAATGATTGCACATGCTATTTTCTTTTATACTTTTTCTATAATTGCTGTTGTTTCAGCTATAATGGTTACCGCTTCTAAAAATACTGTTCATTCAGTATTTTTCTTAATTCTTGATTTCATAAGTATTTCTTGTCTTTTCATTATGATTGGTGCTGAATTTTTGGGAATGATAATGTTAATTGTTTATGTTGGGGCTGTGGCAGTTCTGTTTTTATTTGTTGTTATGATGTTAAATGTAGCCCAACAAAAAAATCAATGGTTCGCTGCAAAAGATAGTTCAAAACATATTCCAATAGGTCTGGTAATTAGTACTCTAATTTTTATTGAAATTATGATAGTTATTGGAGGTTGGAAGTATAAACCAGATTTATTTGATATTAATAATTCTTTATCTCAAACCAGTGTAAGTAACACACATTCATTAGGTCAGATTTTATATACTGACTATATTCATGTGTTTCAAATAAGTGGGATGATCCTTTTAGTAGCTATGGTTGGTGCAATTGTTTTAACATTTAGACAAAGATCTGGAGTTAAAAGACAAAGCTATATAAAGCAAATATCTAGAGAAAGAGCCGAAGGTGTTGAGGTGCTAGAGGTTCAGAGTAATAAAGGGGTTAAAATAGATGACTGAGATAGGTTTAGGCCATTATTTAACTTTAGGAGCAGTGATTTTCTCAATCGGCGTTATTGGTATTTTCCTTAATAGGAAGAACATAATTGTTATATTAATGAGTATCGAATTAATACTACTCGCTGTAAATATTAATTTAGTTGCTTTTTCAATTTTTTTAGGTGATTTGGCAGGACAAGTATTTACTTTATTTATTCTTACAGTTGCGGCCGCAGAAGCAGCAATAGGATTAGCAATTATAGTCGTGTATTTCAGAAATTCTGGAACAATACGAGTTGAAGAAATTGATAAGTTGAAAGGATAATCATGGAACTATCAATTATATTTCTTCCACTTATTGCATCAATTATTTCAGGTTTTTTTGGAAAATATATCGGTGATAGAAATTCTGAAATAGTAACTAGCGTACTTGTTTCAATTTCTGCCCTCTTATCAATTTTTGTTCTTTATCAAGTAATCGTAAATCAGTATGAAGAAAATATTGTAATAGCTACTTGGATAAGCTCTGGATCACTTGATGTAAATTGGTCAATGTTAATTGATCCATTATCAGCTGTGATGTTGGTAGTTGTAACCTCTGTTTCTGCTTTAGTTCACATTTATTCAATTGGTTACATGTCTCATGACCCTCATAAACCAAGATTTATGGCTTATTTATCATTGTTCACATTCGCGATGTTGATGCTTGTGACTTCAGATAATTTTATACAATTATTTTTTGGTTGGGAAGGTGTTGGTTTATGTTCCTACTTCTTAATTGGTTTTTGGTTTAAAAAGGAAAGTGCAAATGCTGCAGCAATAAAAGCATTTGTTGTAAATAGAGTAGGTGATTTTGGTTTCGCTTTAGGAATTTTCTTGATATTTTATTTATTTGGAACTGTTAATTATTCAGACGTTTTTCAACAGATTCCAACTCTTGTAGATAAAAGTTTATCATTTTTAGGTTTTGAAGTTAAAGCAATAGATTTAATTTGTTTACTTTTATTTATTGGAGCAATGGGTAAATCTGCACAGATCTTGCTGCATACTTGGCTACCTGATGCGATGGAGGGTCCAACTCCAGTTTCTGCATTAATTCATGCAGCAACGATGGTAACAGCTGGTGTTTTTTTAGTAGTAAGGTGTTCCCCAATTTACGAATATTCACCTTTAATACTAAATTTTATAACTATTGTTGGAATGACCACTGCATTCTTTGCAGCAACTATCGCTCTAGTTCAAACAGATATAAAAAAAATCATTGCTTACTCTACATGTAGTCAACTTGGTTATATGTTTTTTGCGGCTGGAGTAGGCGCATACAATGTTGCTATGTTTCACTTATTTACTCATGCATTTTTCAAAGCTTTATTATTTTTAGGATCTGGTTCTGTAATCCACGCATTTAAAGATGAGCAAAATATAAATAATATGGGTGGTGTATGGAAAAAGTTGCCATACACCTATGCTTTAATGATTATTGGAACACTTGCTTTAACAGGTTTTCCATTTTTATCAGGATTTTATTCTAAAGATGCAATTATAGAATTTGCGTATTTAAAAGGTAATACTACCGGCTATTATGCTGCTGGGATTGGAATAATTACAGCATTTTTAACATCTATTTATTCATGGAGATTAATATTTAAAACTTTCCATGGAGAGTATAACAATAAAGAGATCAAGATAGAGGAAACACATGAGTCTCCGCTAGTAATGCTTGTTCCTTTATTTATCCTCTCAATAGGAGCAATATTTGCTGGTTTTTTATTTAAAGGACTCTTTATTGGTCACGGTGATAATTTATTCTGGGCAGAGTCTATAATGTTTTTGGAGCCTTTAAGCACTGAACATCCACCTTTATGGTTTTTGCTTTTAACACCTTGTTTGGTTTTATTGTCTATTCCAATTGCTTATTACTTATTTGTTAA
>CACJGD010000007.1 GCA_902592935.1 uncultured Pelagibacteraceae bacterium
TATTGCTATTGAACTTATTCAAGATGATAGCCACATAACTTTCATCATTGAGGACAATGGCATAGGATTTAACGATTTGAAAAAAAATATTAAAGAAATATTGAATCCATATTTTACAACAAAAAAAAATGGTACAGGTCTTGGATTATCAATTGTAAACAAAATTGTTAATGACCATAATGGTAAAATAGAATTTTTCCCAATAGAAAATGGAGCAAAAATAATATTAAATTTTTTAAAATAAATGAATGAAGAAATATTAATTGTTGATGACAACGCTGATATAAGAAATATCATTAATGAATTGATATTAGATGCAGGGTATAAAACTCGTTTAGCTGCTAATTATAATCAAGCACTTGGAGAAATAGATAAAAAACTTCCAGATGTTGCAATACTGGATGTTAAATTAGATAAAGGAGATAATGACGGAATTGAACTTCTCAGTCATATTAAATCTAAAAATAAAGATATTCCTGTTATCATAATTTCAGGACATGCAAATATTGAAATGGCCGTAAAGTCATTACACCATGGAGCTTTTGAGTTTATTGAAAAACCATTTGATCAAGAAAGATTGCTTAACTTTATTAAAAGAGCAGTAGAAAATTTTAATTTAAAAAAACAAAATAAAGAATATGAAAGTAAACTTTTTTCATCTTATGAATTAATAGGTAATAGCAAAAATATTGTAAGTATAATTGATCAAATTAAAAAAATTTCTGTTACAGAGAGTAGAGTGTTTATTAATGGACCGTCAGGTTCTGGAAAAGAATTGATTGCTAGAAAAATTCATAAATCATCTAATAGGAGCAAAAATCCTTTTATTGTTCTAAACGGTGCTTTGTTAGATATAAATAAATATGAATTAGAACTATTTGGTGAGGAAAAAGAAAATGGTTCTATTTCCTATGGTGCACTTGAAAAGGCTAATAAAGGAACACTTTTAATTGATCAAGTTTCAGATATTCCTTTAGAGATTCAATCTAAAATTTTAAGAGTTTTAACAGATCAAAAATTTAAAAGAGTAAATGGAAGTAATGATGTAACTGTAGATGTAAGGTTAATCTGCTCATCTAGTAAAGACTTAAAGAAAGAAATTGAAATAGGAAATTTTAGAGAGGATCTTTTTCATAGAATAAATGTTTTTGAAATTAATATAGAACCACTTAACCAAAGAATTTCTGATATACCTCTTTTAATTAAATATTTTTCAAAAAAAATATCCGAAAATTATAAAATTAAAGAACTAGATATAGATGAAAATAATAGTTATATTCTAAATCATAATTGGCATGGCAACGTAAGAGAATTAAGAAATTTAATCGAAAGAATTGCTATTTTACAACCTGATACTAAGGATAAAATTTCAAATATCATAAAAGAATCTTTAAAAAATGTTCATTTTGAGGATGAATTAGCTGAAAATAGCCTATCTGTGCCATTAAAAGAAGCTAGAGAAAAATTTGAAAAGGAGTATTTAACTATTCAATTAAAAAAATTTAATGGAAATATCTCAAAAACAGCAAATTTTGTAGGCATGGAAAGAAGTGCTTTGCATCGAAAACTAAAAGGCTTAGGAATTAAAGAATTTAATTAAATGAATATTATCATTTGTGGTGCTGGGAGAGTAGGGTTTACTATAGCTAAACAGCTAAGCGAACAAGGTCATTCAATTACTGTAATAGATCCATCAAGTGAAGATATTCAAAAAATAGATGATGCTTTAGATGTTAAAGCAATTGTAGGAAAAGGAACCTATCCATCTATATTAGAAAAAGCAAATGCAGCTGAAACAGATATGATAATTGCTGTTACGAGAAATGATGAAATTAATATGCTTATTTGCCAAATTTCTTTTTCTATATTTAATATTCCCAAAAAAATAGCAAGGATAAGATCTCAAGATTATTTAAATCCAAAATTTACAAGAGTTTATAATAAAGAGAATCTGCCAATAGATGTAATTATTTCACCTGAAATAGAAATCGCTAAATCAATTCAAAGAAAACTAGAGGCACCTGGTGCTTTAGACAGTGTTCCATTTGCTGATAATAAAATTAGATTACTAGAAATTTTGATCAATGATAACTGTAAGTTAATTAATATTAAACTTAATGATTTAACAAAAAAACATCCTAATCTAGATGCTAACATAATTGGAATTATAAGAGATGAAAAATTTTTAATTCCAAAGAAAAATAATGAAGTAAGAAAAAATGATAAAATTTATGTAATAATAAATTCTTCCCAAATGTCAGAAACTTTAGAAGCTTTTGGACATGACGAAAAAATATCTAAAAACATTTTAATTGTAGGTGGTGGCAACATAGGATTTAATTTAGCAAAAAATATCGAAGAAACTTTGGATGCTGCTAGAGTAAAAATTATTGAAAAAAACAAAGAAAGAGCTGAATTTCTTGCCAGCGAATTAAATAATACGATTGTTATTAATGGGGATGCTTTGGATGAAGAAGTTCTTGTAGAAGCCAATTTACAAGAAGCGGAAACAGTTCTTGCATTAACAAATGATGATGAAGATAATTTAATGGTCAGTGTTCTTGTTGAAAAATTTGCAAAAGACGAAAAAGATATTAATGACAAAAGAACAATGGCTTTAATTAATAAGCCCAATTATTCTTTGCTACAAAATTCTTTAAAAATTGATGATCTTATTGATCCTAGAATGAACACAGTATCAAGTATTTTAAAACACATTCATAAAGGTACAATTGAAACAGCTTATACAATTATGAATGGTGAATATGAGGTAATTGAAGCTGAAATTATAGAAACTTCAGAGCTAATTAATAAAGAATTAAAAAATTCTAACTTACCTGAAGAAATCAGAATTGGTGCTGTATTAAGAGAAAATAAAGTTATAATTCCCAGATCAAATTTTGTTTTTCAAAAAGAAGATAAAGTTGTTTTTCTAGCTAAAAAGGATTCAATATCGGTAGTAGAAAACATATTTAGAATTAGTTCTATTTAATTAAATGTCACTATTTAGAGTAAAATATTTAAGTTTTTTTTTTATATTAATTTCTTTCTTTTCTTTTTTAAATATTATTTATTCTTATTATTTTAACTTATATCTAAATCTTAATACTTATTATTTTAGTTTAATTGTATCCGCTGTAATTGGATTATTTTTCTACAAAATTAAAACCAGTGAAAAAAAATCAACAATATTTGAAAAAATATTAACTGTTTTATTAGGCTACGTCTTAATGCCTTTAGTTTTGTCGATACCTTTTTATTTAAGCATTTATAATTTGACTTTTTTAAATGCATTTTTTGAGGCTGTATCTGGATTTACATCAACTGGTTTTACAATCTTTGAAAATATAAAACATATTGATCAAGGCCTAATTTTGTGGAGATCATCTATTCAGTGGATTGGAGGTTTATATTTTTTATATTCTATTATTTTTTTAATAGATATTTACGATGAAAGTTTAAAAAAATCTTTAACTAATTTTTTATCTTTTGATTCTTCTGAGACAATAAAACAATCAGTAAAAATTTTATTACTTTACTCAGGATTGACTTTATCAATTTTTATTATTTTAAATATTTTTGGTATAAGATCATTTAACTCACTAAATTTATCAATGACAATAATTTCATCAGGTGGCTTTCTACCTGTAAACAATCTTTCATCAATTTTAGTAAATGATTTTCAGATAATAATATTTTCTCTCTTAATGCTGATTTCTTTTTTTAGTATTTTTTTTACATATAATTTAATTTTTCTAAGAAATAAAAATTTAAATTTTTTTTATGAGGACATACATTTATTTTTGTATTTTATTTTAGTCGTAAGTATCTTTTTTGTTTTTTTTAGCTATGATACTAATTTTACATACAGTTTTTTATCTCTAGTTAGCAGTATTTCAAATATAGGCATTTCACTTGATGTTAATGAAACTAAATTAAACTTTATTTATATTTTGCTTGTGATTGTTGGTGGATCTTTTTTTTCTACAAGTTCTGGTTTAAGATTTTTAAAAATATATTCTTTGACTAAATATTCTATTAATCAAATTCTATCTTTTAGTAGACCAAAAAATGTATATATGAATAAATTAGTTTTTTCTAAAATCAATTTTGACTCAAAAGACATAGATAAATATTTTTTAACAATATTAATTTTTGTTGTTTCTCTTTTCTCTTTAACAATTCTTTTATCGTTATCAAATATTCAATTTGAATATTCATTTAAATTAGCTGTGTTAACCTTGATGAACACTGTTAATTCATCTGCATATGGTGTTTCTGACTTTGACTTTCAAAATTTACACTTTTTAACCAAATATTTTCTTATATTTTTTATGATAATCGGAAGAGTTGAATTGTTATCTTTATTATTAATAGCTAAAAAATTTCTTTTTAAAAATTAATTTAGTATTATATATATCAATTAATTTTGCGCCCTTAGCTCAGCTGGATAGAGCATCGGTTTTCTAAACCGAGGGTCGTAGGTTCGAATCCTTCAGGGCGCGCCATTTCTTCACTTTTCCATTGCTATTATTTAAATATTTGCGCTTGACTAGAATTCATCTAAATTAGATTTTGCTAGTTAATTTTTCTTGAAGAGTATTTTCTTACATGCTTAAATTAAGAATATTCAAAAGTAATTTTGAATTATTTGTTAACAAATAAAAATAACATAAAGGAAGAATAATGTTTAAATACTTAAAACAATTAACTTCTTTAGTTGCTATGGTTGCAGTGTTGTTTACTTTTACAACAGAAACTATGGCTGCTAAAAAATCTAAAACACTTAAAAACACTCAAAAGAAGGGTTTTGTAAGATGTGGAGTATCTCAAGGTCTTCCAGGATTTTCTAATGCTGATGCTGCAGGAAATTGGACTGGTGTTGACGTTGACGTATGTAGAGCTGTAGCTGCTGCAGTACTAGGTGATGCAAACAAAGTTAAGTTTACACCATTGAGTGCTAAAGAAAGATTTACTGCTTTAACTTCTAATGAGATTGATATCTTATCAAGAAACACAACTTGGACTCTTTCAAGGGATGCTGACATCGGACTTACTTTCGTAGGTGTAAACTTTTACGATGGTCAAGGTTTTATGGTTAGAAAAAATTCAGGTATATCATCTGTAAATGATTTTAAAGATGGTGTTTCTGCTTGTACTAACCTTGGAACAACTACTGAGCTTAATATGAGAGATTTCTTTAATTCAAAAGGAATTAAATATGAGCCGGTAACTTTCGAAAAAGCTGACGAAGTTGTTGCAGCATATGATGCTGGTAGATGTGATACATACACAACTGATAAATCTGGTTTAGCTGCTCAAAGAATTAAATTGAGTAGTCCAGATGATCATATAGTTTTACCTGAAACTATTTCAAAAGAGCCTCTAGGCCCTGTTGTACGTCAAGGTGATTCTGTTTGGGAAGATATCGTAAGATGGTCTCTAAACACTATGATTGAAGCGGAAGAGTATGGTGTTAATTCTGCTAACGCAGACTCAATGAAAACTTCAGACAACCCAGCTGTAAAAAGATTGGTTGGAGCTGAAGGTGAGTTAGGAGCTGCTTTAGGTCTAGATAATGATTGGAGTTTAAGAATTATCAAGCAAGTTGGTAACTACGGTGAAAGCTATAAAAGAAATATTGCTGACACTGGAATTCTGCCTGACAGAGGTCCAAATGAATTATGGACTAAAGGTGGAATACTTTATGTACCACCAGCAAGATAATTTATATCTTTAAATAAAACTTAAAAAGGGCTAGAATTTTCTAGCCCTTTTTTTTATAAATCTTGATTATTGTGAATATTAAAAAAATATTACCCCAATTACTTACACTTCTAGTTGTAATTCTAATATTTGGTTTTTTTTCATATAACGCACAAGTTAATATGGAAAACAGGGGAATTACTTTTGGGTATGGTTTTTTATCTCAAGAATCATCATTTGATGTTCAATTTTCTTTGATTGAATATGATGGCTCTCACTCTTATTTTAGAGCTTATTTAGTAGGATTATTAAATACTATTTTAGTTTCTGTTATTGGAATTATATTTGCAACTATTATTGGAGTAGTTGTTGGAATTGCAAGATTATCAAACAACTATCTTATTAATAGAACTGCTGCAGTTTATGTAGAATTTTTTAGAAATATACCATTATTATTACAAATATTTTTTTGGTATTTTGCTGCTTTAAGAGCACTACCATTACCTCAAGATACAGAACCAATGTTTGGAGTTTTTTTTCTTACTATAAAAGGTTTTTTTGTTCCTGCTTTTGTTTGGAATAATTTAGATGTTTTTATTTATTCAATAATTGCTGCAATAATTTCAATTATTTTTGTTAGAATTTATGCTAAAAAAAAACAAGAAAACGAAGGTATTCAAACTCCAGTTTTATCAATTTCAATAGGACTGATATTAATTTTACCAATTTTAAGTTTTATATTTGGTGGAGTTGATGCTTCAGTTGAAATACCTGTAATAAAGCAATTATCTCAATCTGGTTATACTTATGAAGGAGGAATTAAATTACCCCCAGAGCTAATATCTTTAGCTTTAGCCTTATCTTTGTACACAGCAACTTTTATCGCTGAATGTGTTAGAGCAGGTGTTCAGGGTGTAAGCAAAGGTCAAAAAGAAGCTGCAGCTTCTATAGGATTAACCCCAAATCAAGTATTAAAATTAGTTGTAATGCCACAAGCGTTAAGAATAATAATTCCACCAACTACCAACCAGTATTTAAATTTGACAAAAAACTCATCTCTAGCAGCTGCAATTGCTTATCCTGATTTAGTACTTGTATTTGCGGGTACAGCATTGATGCAGACAGGTAGAGCGATAGAAATTGTTTCTATAACAATGTTAACATATCTATCTTTGAGTATATCAATTTCAATATTTATGAATTGGTACAATAAAAAAATAGCTATTAAAGAAAAATAATGAAAAACTTAAATTTTTTACAACCTGATAATAAAAATCTTAGTACATACTTATATACTGGAGTAACATTAGTATCACTAAGTATATTTATAGTTTTTTTGAATTCATTTTTTGGTAAAGATTTAATCTCTTTTTTACCTGAAACAATTAGTTTCCTTTTACCATTAGTTTTAGGTTTTATAGGATTACATTTAATTAGAATTGATTATTCAGGTTTAAAGTTTTTGGATACAGTTAATAAAAATATTAATACAAACAATTTTAATGCTTTTTTATCTTTATTAATTGTATTCGTAGTCATCAAATCTCTCCCTCCATTATTAAGTTGGTTTATTATAGATGCAAACATTGCAGGAGATTCAAAAGATGTTTGTACAGGTAATGGTGCTTGCTGGACCTACATTAAAATTTGGTTTAATAGATTTATGTATGGAATGTATCCAAACCCTGAGCAGTGGCGTATTAACTTATCATTTATTGCTTTAGGTTTTCTGGGATGTCTTGGTTTTTTTGCTACCGAAAAATTTAAAAAATATTTGACGCTTTATTATGTTGTTATTTATCCTGTAATTGCTTTTTTCTTTATTTTCTTTTTTATATCAGGTGGTCCAATATTCTTTGATTTCTCATATGGAATTATTGCAGCTGTAATTTCAATTGTTTTAGGATTTTTTATTCCATCAAAATTTAAAATGTACTATTTTATAATAGTTCCAATCACTTTTTATATATTATTAAAATATGTATTTTTTTACGAAGAGCTTATCGAACTTGGTAAATTGGAGGCGCTTGAGTGGGTGGAAACAGGTGCTTGGGGAGGTTTATCCTTAACTTTTATAGTCTCATTTTTTTGTTTGATTTTTTGCTTTCCAATTGGATTATTTCTATCTTTAGGTAGAAGATCTGATTTACCAATAATTAAATATATCTCTATAGGTATGATTGAATTTTGGCGTGGAGTTCCTTTAATTACAGTTTTATTTATGTCTTCAGTAATGTTTCCAATGTTTTTACCTGAAGATATGTTCATTGATAAATTGGTTAGAGTAATAATTGCAATTTCATTATTTGAAGCTGCTTATGTAGCAGAAGTTATTAGAGGTGGTTTGCAAGCATTACCAAGAGGTCAATATGATGCTGCTAAATCTTTAGGAATGGGTTATTGGAAAATGCATATTTTGGTTATTTTACCTCAGGCACTTAAACTTGTAATACCTGGTATTGCTAATACCTTTCTAGCACTTGTAAAAGATACTCCTCTAATATTTGTTGTTGGACTTTTAGAAATTGTTGGAATGTTAAATCTTGCTAAAACAAACCCAGAGTGGCTAGGTTTTGCGATGGAGGGTTATGTGTTTGCATCAGTACTATTCTTTATTATTTGCTATGCAATGAGTAAATATAGTTATAATTTAGAACAAAAATATAAAACGGAAAGATAATGTCAGATAAAATAATTCAGATTTCAGAAATGAATAAGTGGTTTGGTGATTTTCAAGTATTAAAAAATATTAATTTAGAAGTAGAAAAAAACAAAAAAATTGTTGTGTGTGGGCCTTCAGGATCAGGTAAATCAACATTAATAAGATGTATAAACAGACTTGAAGAACATCAACAAGGTTCAATAATAGTTGATGGAAACGAATTAACAGAAGACACTAAAGACATAGAAAAAATTAGAGCTGAAGTTGGAATGGTATTTCAACAATTTAATTTATTTCCTCATCTTTCTATTTTAGACAATTGTACACTAGCACCAATTTGGGTAAAAAAAATGCCAAAAAAAGAAGCAGAAGATTTAGCTCTTCAGCACTTAGAAAAAGTACAAATTTCAGATCAAGCTAATAAATATCCAGGACAACTTTCTGGCGGTCAACAACAACGATGTGCAATTGCTAGAGCATTATGCATGGAGCCAAAAATAATGTTATTTGATGAACCAACGTCAGCTCTAGACCCAGAAATGATTAAAGAAGTGTTAGATGCAATGGTAAATTTAGCAAAAGCTGGAATGACAATGATTGTAGTAACGCATGAGATGGGATTTGCAAAAGAGGTTGCAGATGAAGTTATTTTTATGGATGAGGGCATGATAGTTGAAAGAGCTGAAACTAAAGAGTTTTTTGCAAACCCGAAGAGCGATAGAACCAAGCTATTTTTAAGTCAAATCCTATAAAAAATATAACTTCTATAAGGCATAATATAAGATTTAAACAATCTAAATATGTTAATTTTGTATTGAAGTAATGCTTGACAATGTTTTGATTATTTCAAATTTCTTTCAAAAAAAAATAAATTTTTCTATTGCAGTAACTTTAATAAATAGGTTCAATAGCCTTTATAAAATTTAATTAAGAGGGGTCTTAATGGAAGATAATTTCAACAAACACTTAGGCAATAAGCTTAAGCTAAGAAGATTAGCTTTAGGTTTAACACAAACTAAAGTCGCAAAAGCAATAAACGTAACATTTCAACAAATACAAAAATATGAAAAAGGTACTAATGGAGTAAGTTCAATTAGATTACTTCAACTTGCAAATTATTTAAAAGTGCCAATTAATTATTTTTTTGAAGATTTTTCAGAATATTTAGTAAATTTAGAAAAATCACAAGAAGGTCACATGAATGTTAATTATAATTTTTTGGTAAAATTATATTCAGAGCTTAATGCTGATCAAAAATTAAAATTTAATAAATCCTTACAAATTGCAGGATCAGGAATATCTAAAGCAGTTTAAAATTAATTTTTATCTGACCCCAAATTAATTTTAAAACTGTTTGATATTTTTTTGGCTCCTCGGGCAGGACTCGAACCTGCGACCAATTGATTAACAGTCAACTGCTCTACCAACTGAGCTACCGAGGAATGTAAAAAAGTCAACTTACTTTTTTTTATAACTAAAACAAGATTTTTTTTGGAGGCAACGCCCGGAATCGAACCGGGATACAAGGATTTGCAATCCTCTGCGTAACCATTCCGCCACGTTGCCATCTTATTTTTAGCTAATAGCTACAGATGCCTTTTTATATTAAATTTTTTCTATTAGTCTATTAAATAACGAACCAAATTGATTATTGTTAATTTAGATTATTAAATTATAAACTTTAACATCAATGAGTAGTGATAAATATATACATTCTGATGTAGAAAATAGAATTTATTCTTATTGGGAAAAAAACGGTCTTTTTAAACCTAAGGAAAATTTAAAAAAATTCTCAATTGTAATTCCTCCACCAAATGTCACCGGAAGTCTGCATATGGGACACGCGTTGAATAATTCTATTCAAGATTTGTTAGTTCGTTACCATAGAATGAATAATTTTGAAACATTATGGCAACCAGGCACAGACCATGCAGGTATAGCTACTCAAGCTTTAGTAGAAAAAAAATTATCTTCTGAAAAAATTGATAAAAATGAAATTGGTAGAGAAAAATTTATTGAAAAAGTTTGGGAATGGAAAGAGCAATATGGAGATATAATTATTAATCAATTAAAAAAACTTGGTTGTTCATGTGACTGGTCGAGAAATGCTTTCACAATGGATGAGAACTTATCTAAGTCAGTAATTAAGGTATTTGTTGATCTTTATAACAAAGGTTTAATTTATAAAGATAAGAAATTAGTTAACTGGGATACAGTTTTAAAAACAGCTATTTCAGATCTTGAAGTAGATCAAAGAGAGGTAAATTCTAAAATTTATTACATCAGATATCCAATAGATGGGACAGAAGAATTTATTACAATTGCAACCACAAGACCCGAAACAATGCTTGGTGATACAGCTATTGCAGTAAACCCAAAAGATGAACGATTTAAATCCTTTGTTGGAAAAACAGTTACTATTCCAATTGTTGGAAGAAAAATAAAAATTATTGAAGATGATTACGCAGATCCTGAACAAGGAACGGGGGCATTAAAAATAACTCCTGCTCATGATTTTAATGACTATGATGTTGGTCAAAGAAATAATCTTGAAATCATAAATATTTTTACTGAAGCAGGTAAAATAAATGAAAATGCTCCAAAACATTATGTTGGTCTTGATAGGTTTGAAGCTAGAAAAAGAATTTTAAAAGAACTCAAAGATAAAGAATTTTTTGTAAAAGAGGAAAATATCAAAAACAAAGTTCCCTATGGAGATAGGTCTAATTCAATAATTGAACCTTTCTTAACAGAGCAATGGTTTGCAGATGCTGGCAAATTATCAGTTAAAGCTAAAGAAGTTGTTAATTCAAAGAAAACAAATTTTTTTCCTGAAAACTGGTCCAAAACTTATTTTCAATGGATGAATAATATTGAGCCTTGGTGTATTTCAAGACAGCTCTGGTGGGGACACCAAATACCTGCCTGGTATGGCCCTGATGAAAAAATTTTTGTTACAGAAAATGAAGATGATGCAAAACAACAAGCTAAAAAACATTATGGTAAAGATGTTAAATTAAATCGTGATCCAGATGTTTTAGATACTTGGTTCTCATCTGGCTTATGGCCTTTCGCAACACTTGGTTGGCCTGATGACAATAAATATGTAGATAAATTTTATCCAACATCAGTATTAGTTACAGGTTTTGATATTATATTTTTTTGGGTAGCTAGAATGATTATGTTTGGTACTGAATTTTTAAATAAAGAACCATTTAAAGATATTTATGTTCATGCATTAGTTAGAGATGAAAAAGGACAAAAGATGTCTAAATCAAAAGGAAATGTAATTGATCCTTTAGATTTAATTGAAAAATATAGTGCTGATGCACTTAGATTTACTTTGTTATCAATGGCTTCACCAGGAACAGATGTTAAGCTTTCTGAGGATAGAGTAAAAGGTTATAGAAATTTTTTAAATAAATTATGGAATGCAAATAATTTTTTAATCACTAATGAATGTGATTTTAAAGATATAGATAAAGTTCCTAGTTTAAATGTAAATATTAACAAATGGATTTATTCAGAACTTGTTGAAACTAAAAATAAGATAGAAAAAAACCTTGAAGATTATAGATTTGATGAAGCGGCTAAAAATGCTTATCAATTTGCATGGCATTCGTATTGTGATTGGTATTTAGAACTATCTAAAACAATACTATTTTCAGAAGATGAAAAGGCTAAAAAAGAGGTTAAAAAAGTATCATCTTTTGTATTCAAACAAATTTTGATTTTGTTACATCCTTTTATTCCTTTTGTTACTGAAGAAATTTGGCTTAAAAACAAATTTGATAATAACGGTAATGATTATTTGATGCTTAAAAATTGGTTATCAGGCGAAATAAATAAGGATAGTAGTACTGAACAGGTTGAGAATATCATCAATATTATTTCAGAAATTAGATCGTTTAAAAATGAGCTAAGTGTAAGCCCAGGATCATTTATTGATGTCTCAATAAGCAATATTAATAAAAATCAAAAAGACTTTATTAATACAAATGAAATTATTCTAAAAAAACTTGGAAGAATTAATAGTATCTTAGATAAAGATTTAGATAAACCAGCTGCTACAATGGTTGTTTCTGGTGATTTATTTAAGATTTATTTTGATAAAGATGTTGATTTAAAATTAATTAAAGAAAATTTAACAAATAAACAAAGTAGATTAGAGCAAGAGATGAATAAAATATCTCAAAGATTAGAGAATAAAAGTTTTGTAGACCGAGCTCCAAAAGAGATTGTTGAACAAGAAAAAAATAATTATAATAATTTAAAGAATGATATTGAGAAAATATCAGTAACAATAAAGGGTATATAATGGCTAAATTCAATAAGAAGAAACTTCCAAGTAGACATACATCATTAGGACCAGATAGAGCTCCACACAGATCTTTTTATTATGCTATGGGTGAAACTGAAAAAGATGTAGCAAAACCCTTTGTTGGCGTCGTTTCCACATGGAATGAGGCTGCTCCTTGTAACATTGCGTTAATGAGACAAGCTCAATCAGTTAAAAAGGGAGTAAGAGCTAATGGTGGAACTCCAAGAGAATTTTGCACAATTACTGTTACTGACGGTATTGCGATGGGCCATGAAGGAATGAAGTCTTCATTGATATCTAGAGAAGTAATCGCTGACTCAGCTGAACTTACAGTAAGAGGTCATTGTTATGATGCATTAGTTGGGATTGCTGGATGCGATAAATCCTTACCAGGTTTAATGATGTCTATGGTTAGGTTAAATGTGCCAAGTGTATTTATATATGGTGGATCAATCCTTCCAGGTAGATACAAAGGTAAAGATGTAACTGTTGTAGATGTATTTGAAGCGGTTGGAAAACATTCTTCTGGTCAAATGTCTGCTGCAGAACTTAGAAAATTAGAACTAGTTGCTTGTCCAAGTGCAGGTGCCTGTGGAGGACAATTTACTGCAAACACAATGGCATGTGTATCTGAAGCAATTGGATTAGCCTTACCATATTCAGCAGGAACACCTGCTCCATATGAAGAAAGAGATAAATATGCTAAAGCTAGTGGTAAAATGGTTATGAACCTTTTGAAAAAAGGAATTAAGCCAAGAGACATTGTAACCAGAAAAGCCTTAGAAAACGCTGCAACGGTTGTAGCTGCAACAGGTGGATCTACAAATGCAGGTTTACACTTACCTGCTATAGCAAATGAAGCAGGAATTAAATTTGATTTAATGGATGTTGCTAAAATTTTTAAAAGAACACCTTATCTTGCAGATTTAAAACCAGGTGGAAAATATGTTGCAAAAGATATGTGGTTAGCAGGTGGTGTCCCAATGTTGTTAAAAACTTTATATGAAGGTGGATATATTCATGGTGATTGCATGACGGTTACAGGAAAAACTATGAAGGAAAATTTAAAAGGTATTAAATTTAATCCAAAACAAAAAGTAATGAGATCTTATAAAAATCCATTATCACCAACGGGAGGTGTTGTTGGACTAAAAGGAAATTTAGCTCCAGAAGGTGCAATTGTTAAAGTTGCTGGACTTAAAAAATTACAATTTACTGGAAAAGCAAGATGCTTTGATAACGAAGAAAGTGCTATGAAGGCAGTTCAAAGTAAAAAGTATAATGATGGTGATGTAATTATTATTAGATACGAAGGACCTATAGGAGGTCCAGGTATGAGAGAAATGTTATCGACAACAGGTGCAATCTACGGACAGGGAAAAGGGGAGAAAGTAGCCCTTATTACAGACGGTAGGTTCTCTGGAGCCACTAGAGGCTTTTGTGTGGGTCACGTAGGCCCTGAGGCCGCTCTAGGGGGTCCTATAGGCCTTTTACGTACAGGAGATATCATTGATATCGATGCTAAAAAAGGAACGATCAATGTAAGACTTTCTAAAAAAGAAATGGCTTTAAGAAAAAGGAAATGGAAGGCTAGAAGATCAGACTTTGGATCAGGTACTCTATGGAAGTATGCTCAAACAGTTGGACCAGCATATTTAGGAGCACCAACACATCCAGGCAAGAAAAAAGAAGTTAAGGATTATTCAGAGATTTAATGAAAATTCGTCCAGTTATTTTATGTGGAGGTGCTGGAACTCGACTTTGGTCAAATTCTAAAAATCATCAAGCAAAACAATTTATTGATTTTGGTAATTGGACTTTGTTTGGAAAAACCCTTGAGAGAACAAAAGCTTCAATTTACGATGCTCCAATCATAAGTACAAACAAGAAGTATTTAAAAAAAGTTAAGCAGCATTTAAAAAAAAACAAAATAAGCAAATATAAAATTGTTGTAGAGCCTGCGAAAAGAAATACAGCTCCAGCTATTCTAAGCACTGCCTTAATTAAAGATATACTTGATAATCAACCTTTGATGTTTTTTACCTCTGATCATTTGATTAATAAAATGAGTGTTTTTAATAAGGCGATTAACAAAAATAAATCAAACCTTAATGAAGAAAATATATTTGTTTTTGGAATTAAACCTAAGTCTCTAACGAGTGATTATGGTTATTTTTTAACTAAAAAAATTAAAGGTAATATCAATAAAGTAATTAGATTTATTGAAAAACCTAAAGAAGCCAAAGCAAAACAAATTATAAAGAATAAAGGTTATTGGAATTCTGGAATGTTTTATCTTCGAAAAGATTCCATCATCAATAACTTTAAAAAATATCAGCCAAAAACATATAGAAATTGTGTGAATGCAGTTAAAAAAGCAAAATACAAGTCCAATACTTATTTTTTAAATAAAGCTTCATTTATGAAGGCTACAGCAAAATCATTTGATTATGCCATTTTAGAAAAAACAAAAAAAATTAATGCAATTAAACTAGATATTCCTTGGTCAGATCTAGGTAGCTGGAAAGAAATTTTGAAGATGTATGACAAAAATAAAAACAAATATATAAAGAAGAAAAATATTTATTATCGCCCGTGGGGTAAATACACAAACTTATTTGAAGGTAAGGAATTTTTAATAAAAGAGTTATATGTAAAACCAAAGGGTATATTAAGTTTACAAAAACATCATCATCGAGCAGAACACTGGTTGGTTACTCAAGGAAACGCTAAAATAACGCTTAATAAGAATATTATTAATAAAAAACCTGGAGAACATATATTTATACCATTAGAAGCAATTCATAGAGTTCAAAATCCTGGAAAAAAACCAGTTAAGATTATTGAAGCTCAAGTAGGTTCAATTTTAAAAGAAACTGACATTGTAAGATACCAAGACGTTTACGGTAGAGTAAAATAAAAAATTAATGGACACCACAGTCTTTTTTGTAATCCTATTAGCAACCATTATGCATGCCATCTGGAATGCGATGGTTAAACATCATCCAGATAAAGCTATAGCAGTTCTAGCAATTGTTTTAGGCCACATACCTTTAGCTTTAATTTGTATTTTTTATTTTCCATTACCTGGAAAAGAGTCTCTTCCTTATATAATTGCAAGCGTATTAGCTCATCAAGGTTATCAATGGTATATGCTGAATTCTTACAAGGTAGGGGACTATACAAATGTTTATCCAATATTCAGAGGCTTTGGACCTTTGTTGGCTACATTGATCTCCATAATATTTCTTGGTGTTGTATTTAAAATAGCAACGCTGGTTTCAATATTATTGATTTGTGCAGGAATAATGTTCCTTGGATTATTTGGTTCAAAAAACCAAAATCAAATTGAGATCATTAAATACTCGTTACTTACTGGATCATTTATAGGTCTTTATTCATTGATTGATGGATACGGAGCTAGAGTAAGTACATCTGCAATCTCTTATATTAGTTTTTCTTTTTTATTTAGTGCTTTAGTTTTTCCAATCATTTTAAAAATTAATAAACATGAGAATATTTTTTTGAAGGTTTTTAAAGATGCAAAAATGATATTTTGGGTAGGTGGATCTATATCTTTTGTTATCTATGTAATCGTTGTTTGGGGTTTCACAAAGGCCCCAATTCCTCTAGTTGCAGCTCTTAGAGAAACGAGTATTTTTTTCTCAATATTTATTGGATATTTCTTTTTAAAAGAAACTATCAATCTTAAAAAAATTATATCGATTGTACTTATAGTTATTGGAGTTATTGGGATTAAGCTATTTTAAATATAGTTGAATAATTTAAGAATAATTATTGTATTCAAAAGTAACAGCATTATAGGGACAACAGTTCTTATTAGTTCCATTATATGATTAACTCTATCTAGTTTTCTCTCCAATTTTCTAATTGGACTCATGTTGTTCCATTCTTTTTGTGTAAAACCGTATTTTTTTTGATTTTTTTTCATAATAGAAAAAAGTACTTTTAATGATTTTAAGGAAAAATTCAATTTTTAAACGAAAAATTTTATAAATTTGGGCATATTAATTTAAATAATATGCCCAAAAAGATAATTTAAAACCAATTATTTGGAATAATTATATAGTGGATCGCTAATACGATACCTACTGAAACACTTAAACCAAAAATCATTTTAAGAAAGTCTTTACCAATTAATGGGAAGACGTACTTAAATTTATAGTCTTTATTCATTGTTGATATTGCAAGTTCTCTACCACATAACAATCCTACAAACACCCATGTCGTAGACATAGGTAAATCATTGAGCTCTTTAAAGTAGAATAAAACAGCAGCATAAATTACATTAATAATTGTTGCTGATCTTGCATATCTTGTTCCCGTTTTTTCAAGAACAACTTTTTGAATTGGTCCACCTTGAATGTAGAAAATATAAAATAGTAATGAAGTAAAATAGGCCATTACAATTAAAAGTAATGATAAATCTAATTGCCTAGGCAGATATACAGCAATATTAGCTACATCGTGAGATAACCAAACCCACCATAACCAACCCGATGAAACCCAAACAGCATTTCTCCAAAAGCTTCTCCATTTGTCATCTACTTCATCAAATTTTTCATTAATAAACTTTGATACTGCTATCCAGGCTATATAAGCAACCATTGCTGCTAATCCATAACCTACAACGCTTTTTAACAACATTTTTTCAAGCACAACGGTTGAAGCAAATGCTGAAAGAACTAAAAAGGTTGTTGATACCGGTATCCCAATTCTTGTTAATAATAATAGTATTGCAGGTGCTACTGCATGATACCATTGAATTTCTTGATAAGGTATTCTAGTTAATCTTCCGTAAGAAATATCACCATCATACGCATACCACCCCCAAGCTAACGCAAAAATCATAACTGCTGATGCCGATCCAGCTAGCACGTACCATTTAAACCACTTCTTTTTTGAAGCTATAAAGGTACCAAGTGTTTGAATTGAGTCGTTAGCGATTACGCTATATCCAGCAAGGGCAAACCCTATTACTGTATATACTAAAGTCATATCCATTTTTTCTCCTATATATTATTGTTTTCGGTTCCGTCTGATGACTTGAGAAACTAATTATTTGTTAAAGGTAAAAAATTCTACGATTAAATTTATTTATTTGAGAATCAAAGAGTTGATTCATCAATGTTTAATCTAAGTTGTAGAGAAGTCTATAAGTGAAATATTTTATTTTGAAAACCTTAAGAGGATTCGTCTTAAATATAATATTTAAAAATTATGTAAATAAAATTTTAATATAATTTACATATATAAGTTGTGTTATTTATAGATAATTTTAAGAATATACGCTGCTAAAATTAATCCAATAAATTCAGCTAAAATATAGGTTGGTGTATTAAGATAATTAATTCCAGTAAAAGAATCAGTAAATGTTCTAGCTATAGATACAGCTGGATTTGCAAAAGATGTTGAAGAAGTAAACCAATAACCTGCAGAAATATATGTTGCTACGCTAATCGCGACTATTGTTTTTCCATCCTTTAAAGTTGCAAAAATAATAAATATGAGACCAAAAGTTGCTACAATTTCAGAAAAAAATATATGCAATCCGTCTCTATTTTTAGTTGATAACTCTAAAAGAGCGTGTTCAAAAAAAACATTAGCCAACATTACTCCAAATAAACAACCAGATATTTGTGCAGGAATATAATATTTTAAAAGATTACTTTTAATTTTTTTTCTAAAAACCATAGCTAAACTTACAAAAGGATTAAAATGAGCCCCTGAAATTTCAGCAAAGGATGTAATTAAAACAAATAATCCAGCTCCAGTAGCAATTGTATTGGCTAAAAGCTTAATACCATCATCATTTGTTAGATTTTCTGCCATGATACCAGATCCAACGATAATCATTACAAGAAAACAACTTCCTAAAAATTCGCCAATAATTATGTTTTTTTTAATTTTCATTTTCTAACAAAATTTTAATTTTTTTACTTATTATATCGTAAGTCTCACTAATAATTTCGTTTATCTGCTTTTCATTTGAATTTTGAAATTTTGATACAGGATCATCAATATCCCAATGAATAATTTGGTTATTGTTTGGCCATACAGGGCACACTTCTTTATTTGCACTATTACATACTGTTATTACATGATCTATATTAAACTTCTTATTTAAAAATATATCAAAATTTTTTGAAGAATAATTTTCAAGATTAAAATTTTTTATTTTAGTTAGATATAATTTGATATTTTCGTTAATTTTTCCTGTCGGGTTGCTTCCAGCACTATAAGCTTTAAACTTATATGAATATTTATTGTTAATAATACTTTCAGCTATGATGCTTCTTGCAGAATTACCAGTACATACAAACAGTATATTTTTCATTAAATTATGATTTTATAAATTCCTATTAAAAATAAAGGTATTTGTAATCCAAAATTAGTTAAGATAGCCTTATCATTGCTGATAAAACCAGCAATAGTCCATCCAATAACTCCTAATCCATGAAAATATATATTTAATGGATATATATTTAAATTAGTTAAAAGTATTCCTGTTAGTACCAAAAATGTACTTATCCACTTAAGATATTTTCTAATAAACATGATTTCCTCTCTAAATTTTTTTTAAATAATTGTTCTATTTATAAAATATTGAGGTTAACTAAAAGAAAGATTTTAATTTTATAGTTTAATTTTTTTGAAGTTCATAGATAGAAACGTAGTGTTTCTTTTTAGGGAGCGGGATTATGGTTGGAACTTTGGTTAATCTTGGTTTTATTGATTTATTTCCTACAATGATATTTTTATCATAATTTTCTAAATTTACTTCAGGATGAGGGTTTCCATCATTGATTAATGGCCACGCATCACAAGCTCTATAACCAAATAAAATTAAGGGTCTTGAGTTATTCATTTGATTGTGCCCAGACCCATGAACTGATCTGCAATGAAAAAATACTACTGTTCCAGCCGTTCCAGTTATGGAAACACTATCCTTAGTTCCTATTTTATTTTTCTTAGTGTCTATTTTTCCAACAAAATAATTTTCTTTGCTGTGGTGGCTGTACAATTTCTTTTTGTGTGAATTCTTTATTATTTTAAGTGGCCCATTTTTTTCATCGCAATCATCTAAATATATACCAACTGTGATCAAATCATCATTGGTATGTGGGTAAAAAGCCCAATCTTGGTGCCATCCAATTTCACTTCCTTTTTTCTTATTTGGTAGTTTAAAATTTAATTTACCTAGATGAAATCTAACTGTTCCACCTAACAATTTTTTAGCTATGGATATAATCTTTTTGTCTCTTGATAATTCATAGAAAATTTTATGTCGGTTCTGAGGATTATTTAGTCTTAAAATTTCTTTATTTTTTGAAGAACCTGAATTGTATACAAAATGGTAATTATTATAGGATTGAGTTCCATTTGCACCATTAGTTTTTTTTCTTTTTTTTTCTTTTGAAATTACTTCATTAACAATTTTATTAATTTTATTTATCTTTGTTTGAGAAATTAGATTTTCTTTAACAAGAAAGCCATTTTTTTTAAATAAATTTAAATCATTCATATAGTCAGATTTTTAAAGAAAATAAATCTTCTTTAAAATAAATACAATGTTTTTTGTGAGATTAAATAACAGTAATAATTATTTGTTAATCCGAGAATTTAAAAAAATTCCCGGATTAAACCTAATTTTAAATTAACAACCTTTGAAAGATGCAGACATATTTCTAATTAAATTGAAATATAAGTCTTTTCCTGGGTCTAATGTTGCTCCTAATGGGTCAACAACTCCAGTTTTAATATTCATATCTTTTGCGACAGCTTTAATAATATCAGGGTTAAATTGAGGCTCTGAGAACACACAAGCAACTTTATCGTGCTCAATTATCTCTCTGATTTCTGCTAATTGTTCTGCACCAGGCATCACATCTGTGTTAACAGTAAAAGCACCTAATATATTTACATTAAATCTTTTCTCAAAATATTGATAAGCATCATGGAATACAATTGAAGCAACACTGCTACTTAAATCAGTCATTACATCAATTGTAAGTTTATCAATTTCTTGTAAAGCTTTAGCTAAATTACTTTCGTATTTAGCTTCATTTTTTGGATCACTTTCAATTAAATGTTCTGCCATTTCATTTAACATAGCTTTTGCATTAATTGGGTCCAACCAAATGTGTGGATCAAATTCACCATGCGCATGTCCATCATGATCGTCATGTCCGTGGTCGTCATGATCGTCTTCTTTTTTACCATGATCGTCATGGTCGTGATCATCTTCTTTTTTACCATGATCGTCATGTCCGTGATCGTCATGATCATGTTCGTCAAAAATATTTCTTTCTCTAAATTTTAATACTTGTAATCCTTTAGTTTCCATTAATTCAATTTTTTCTGCTTTCTTGGCAATTGAACTCAATGGTTTTTCTAAAAAACTCTCTAAATCTTCACCAACCCAGAATATTAGGTCAGCATTTTGAAGCATTTTTGCATGAGAAGGTTTCATTGCAAATCCGTGTGGAGATGCATATCCATCAACTATTAAATCAGGTTTAGCAATACCATCCATTAAGTAACTAGCTAATGAATGAATTGGTTTAATAGAAGCAACTACTTTTATTTCAGCATTTGCTGGTGTAAAGAATGTTAGAATTGATAATATTGAGAATATAAGTGGTATTTTTTTAATATTTTTCATAATAAGTAATTTAATTGGTTGTTATAATATAACGTTATGTAATAATATAACATTTATAAGTCAAGCAATATATGAGCTCAGAAAATAGTACATTAGTAAAATTAAATAACGCTGGTTTTAAACAAAATGATAAATGGCTAGTAGAAGGTGTTTCATTAACTGTTGAAAAAGGAAAGATTGTTACCCTTATTGGACCTAATGGATCTGGAAAAAGTACTACCGCAAAAATTGCATTGGGAATTTACAAAAATATAGAAGGAAGTGTTGAGAAATACACAAATAAAGTTGGATATGTTCCTCAAAAAATATCTATTGATTGGACCTTACCGTTAAGAGTTTATGATTTTATGCTTCTAACTGAAAATATTAAAGATGAGGCAATTGATGAAGCACTTACATTAACAGGTGTTATCCATCTTAAGAATAAAAATTTAGGAAATTTATCAGGTGGTGAATTTCAAAGAGTTTTAATTGCAAGAGCTATTTCAAAAAAACCTGAATTATTAGTTCTTGATGAACCTGTCCAAGGAGTTGATTATACTGGTGAGATTGCTTTGTATGAATTAATAAAAAGAATTTCTGATACACTAAATTGTGGAATTCTATTAATCTCACATGATCTACATACAGTTATGACTGCAACTGATCATGTTGTTTGTTTAAATGGTCACGTATGTTGTTCTGGTTCACCAATGGATGTTGCTAAAAATAATGAATATAAAACCTTATTTGGTGAACAAGCATCTCAAATTCTTTCTGTATATGAACATAAACATGATCACGTTCATTCAGATAAAGGTGAAATAAAAAAAAATTAATATGTTTGATGATTTTTTTATAAGAGCACTAATTGCAGGCTTAGGTATAGCCTTAGTAACTGGGCCTCTTGGTTGTTTTGTTGTCTGGAGAAGATTATCTTACTTTGGTGACACATTAGCTCACTCAGCTTTACTTGGTGTTACTTTAGCATACTCTTTTGAATTAAACATTGCTCTTTCAGTATTTATTATTTCATCTTTAATTGCTTTAATTTTAATTCAATTACAGAAGAAAACTAATTTACCTGGTGATGCTTTGCTTGGTCTCTTAGCTCACTCATCATTAGCTGTTGGATTAGTAGTAATAGGTTTTTTAACCTTTATACGTTTTGATATCATGGGACTTTTATTTGGTGATATATTAGCTGTAACAACTGATGATTTATTAATTATCTGGACTGGTGGCGCTGTAATTTTATTAGTTCTAAAATTAATTTGGAAACCTTTGTTTGCATCGACTGTTAATTATGAGTTAGCAGAAGCAGAAGGGTTAAACCCTGATAGAGCAAAAGCTATTTTTACAATTCTTATGGCTGCTGTAATAGCCATATCAATTAAAATGGTAGGGTTATTACTAATTACAGGTATGCTGATTATTCCTGCGGCTATGGCAAGAAATATTTCTGATAGTCCTCAAAAGATGGTGTTATTTTCAATAATTGGTGGATTATTATCAGTATTGTTAGGACTATTTTCATCGCTAGAATTCAATACATCATCTGGGCCTTCAATAATCATGTCCGCTTTAGTCTTATTTATATTATCTTTACTTAATATTAAACAATCGATTAAATTGAAAAACTGATAACTAATTGATAAGAATTTAAAAATGCAAAAAGAATACAACCTTTCCAAAAATCAAAAAATCATTTTTGATCTTATAGATAAATCTGGCGGACCTATGAAAGCTTATTCAATTCTTTTTAATGTTCAAAAAAAGGGAATTAAAGCACCTCTACAAGTTTACAGAGCTCTAGATAAGTTAGTTGAAATTGGAAAAATTCATAAGATTGAAAGTAGAAATGCTTTTATTGCTTGTCAAAATTCTAGTTGCCAAATCTCAAAAGCGACAGCTTTTTCAATTTGTGAAAATTGTGAAAACGTATCTGAAATAAGTAATTCAAAGCTTTCAAAATATTTATCTAACTTTTCAGATAACTCTGGAATGAAATATAGCAAATACAATTTAGAATTTTTTGGTTTATGTAAAAAATGTAAATCAAAATAATGAGCACAGTTTCATTAACTTTAGACGAAATATTTGAACTAGCTAAAAAAACTCTTTTGGCAAATGGTTGTGATGATGAAACAGCATCAATTTTGTCAGACTTAATTAGGAATGCTGAAAGAGATGGTTCGGTATCACACGGTTTATTTAGATTACCAGCGTACGTTACAGGTCTTAAAGGAGGAAAAATAAATGGAAAAGGGAAACCAGAAGTAAAAAAAATATCTCCATCAGTAATTAAAGTTGAAGGAAATAATTGTTTAGCACCTGTTGTATTAAATAAAGGATTGCCTGAATTAGCAAAAGCTGCAAAAGAAAATGGTGTAGCTGTGTTAGCAATAAATAATTCACATCATATGGCTGCTATGTGGCCTGAAACAGAAAAATTAGCAGAGGAAGGTTTAGTTGCATTTGCTTGTACTTCTTACAAGCCTGCTGTAGCACCTGCTGGCGCAATAAAACCTTTATTTGGAACAAACCCAATTTCATTTGCTTGGCCACGTCCAGGTAAATCACCGGTTGTTTATGATATGGCAACAGCTTCAATGGCAATGGGAGAAGTTCAAGTTGCTAAAAGAGAAGGGCACAAAGTTCCACTTGGAACTGGTTTAACTAAAGATGGTAAAGAAACAACAGATCCAGGGGAAATTGCTGACGGTGGTGTTTTATTGCCATTTGGTGGCTACAAAGGTTCTGCAATTGCAATGATGGTTGAATTATTAGCAGGAGCATTAGTTGGAGATAATTTTAGTTTTGAAACTGCTGCCAAAGATAATAATGATGGTGGTCCCCCAAGTGGTGGTGAATTTATACTAGCGATTAACCCAGATAAAACATCAGGTACTAATTGGCAAAAACATGCTGAGGAATTTTTTGAAAAAATGAAATCAATGGGTGAAGTAAGATTACCAGGTGAAAGACGTCATAAAAATAGAATGGACACTGGTCCAAGAAATATTAACGAAGAATTAGTAAATAAAATTAAATCTTTAAGCTAAATTAATTTCAATAGGTGTGTGATCAGAGGGCTTTTCTCTTCCACGTGGATCTTTATTAATATTAATATCTTTGATTTGATCAATTATTGAGTTTGATACTAAAAAATGATCAATTCGCATCCCATTATTTTTTTGCCATGCACCTCTCATATAATCCCAAAATGTATATCCTTCTTTATCTTCATAAAAATGTCTGTAGACGTCATTAAAACCAAGATTGATCATTTCTCTAAATTTTTTTCTTATTTCAAGTCTGTATAAAGCATCGTCTTCAAAACTTTTAACATTGTAAACATCTTCAGCTGATGGAATAATATTAAAATCACCTGCTAAAATAATATTTGAATTTTTTTTAGATAAAGTTTTTAATTGCTTTATTAATTGATCAAGCCATTCTTTTTTATAATCATATTTTTCAGTATCTACAGGATTACCATTAGGGGTGTAAATATTAATTAATTGTATATTTTTTTTCTTATGTTCAAATTCAGCTGAAATTATTCTTGATTGTTTTAACTTATCCTTAATTAAATCTGTTTTGACATTTTTTAATTTATTTTTTGAGATGATCGCTACACCATTATAACTTTTTTGACCAAATACATGACTTTCATAGTCCATTGATGAAAAATCATCATATGGAAAATTAACATCTTCAGTTTTGATTTCCTGCATTATTAAAATATCAGGTTTATATTTTAATAAATAGCTTTTGATATTTTCAATTCTTGCTCTTACCGAGTTTACATTCCAAGATGAAATGAGCATTAAAGTGAGAAAGAAACTCCACAACCACAAGAAGATTTTGTTTGTGGATTAGATATTTTGAACTGTTCACCTATAAGTTCAGATACATAATCAACTTCAGATCCTTTAAGCAAATCAGCTGAAGTTTTATCAATTAAAATATTTTGATAATTTAAATCATCATCTTGCTTTGATTTATCAAAAGTAAATTCATATTGAAAACCAGAGCAGCCTCCACCTTTAATAGCGATTCTAAAGAATGATCCTTTGTCTTTTTTTGATAACAAATTATCTATTTGTTTTAACGCTTTATCCGTAAATTTAATTTCTTTAATCATGTCTCAACACTGATATTACTAATATAATACTTAATTATTTAAATTAAAGGATGAAAAAAGACACTTTGTTAGGCGTATTTAAAAGTAAAGGTAGACTTAATAAAGAAGCTAATTCAAAATATAGATCTCCTTTTCAGCGTGACAGAGATCGTATAATTCATAGCGCATCATTTAGAAGATTAAAGCACAAAACCCAAGTATTTGTTAATACAGAAGGGGATCATTTCAGAACCAGAATAACACACTCAATTGAAGTTGCTCAAATAGCAAGATCAATAGCCAAGTATTTAAAATTAAATGAAGATTTAGCTGAAACCTTAAGTCTTGCGCATGATTTAGGGCATACGCCATTTGGTCATGCAGGGGAGGATGCTCTAGATGAATGTATGCAAAATTATGGTGGTTTTGATCACAATCTACAGACACTAAGAATAGTTATGTTTTTAGAGAATAAATATTTTAAATTTGCTGGACTAAACTTAACTCTTGAAACCTTAGAAGGACTTTTAAAACATAATGGACCAGTAGATGATCTAAGCATGATCAATAAACTAATTGGTTTAAAAGTTTTCAAGAATAAAATTAAATTTAATACTTATCCATCATTAGAAGCTCAAATATCAGCCATATCAGATGACATTGCATATAATAATCATGATATTCAAGATGGAATTAAAGCAAACCTATTTAAACTTGAGGAATTAGTTGAATTAGATTTTTTTAAAGACATTTATCATAAATATAAAAACAAAATTAATAAAAAAAATTATAAAATTGCTATTTATCAAATCATCAGAGACTCGATTGATATTATGATTAGAGATTTATTAAGTAATACTGAAAAAAATATTAAAAAATTAAAAATTAAGTCATTAAAAGATGTATCAAAATCAAATCAATTAATAGTTTCTTTTTCAAGTAAAATAGAAAATTCAGAACAAGAAATCAGATCATTTTTAAGAAATAGAATGTATGACAATAAATCAGTACTTAATAAGAATCAAAGAGGTAAAAGGATAATTGAGAAATTATTTAAAATAATTAAATCAAATCCTAGAAAATTTCTGACCAAAGAGCAATTGACTAAAGACAAATATAGAGCTATTTCAGATTTTATATCTGGTATGACAGATAGATATGCTATTAACCTTTATAACGATAATAAATGAATATTTTTGAATTATACCTAGATAAAATTAAATCCATTATTGTTGAGCTTAGTAAAAAAAATCAACTTATAGTTCCAGAAAATTTTAATGGCATTAATGCGGAGATACCGCCTCCAAAATTTGATTGTGATATTTCAACTAATGTTGCAATGGTTTTATCTAAACTAAATAAAACCTCTCCAATAGAATTAGCTGAAAAACTTGTGCCTGAAATTAAAAATAATGATGATCAAATCGAGTCAATATCTGTTGCTAAACCTGGTTTCATAAACATTAAATTTAAGCCATCTTTTTGGTCAAACTTTATCAAAGAAATTATTGATAACGCTGAAAAATTTGGAATTAATGAGAAAGAGAAAAAAAATAATTATCTAGTTGAATTTGTATCAGCTAATCCTACGGGACCCTTACATGTTGGTCACTGCAGAGGAGCTATTTTAGGTGATGTTATATCTAATGTATTAATATTTAATAAACACAAGGTTACAAAAGAGTATTATGTAAATGATTATGGTAATCAGATTATAAATTTTACAAAATCTGTATACTTTAGAATTAGGGAAGTAAAACTTAATGAAAAGTTCCCACAAGATAATCCTGATTTATATCCAGGTGATTACCTTATCGATTTTGCAAAAAATATAGTTTCAGAAAATTCAGATCTAAATTTTGATAATTATGATGAAATAAGCGATAAGCTAACAGCTTTATCAATAGAACAGGCGCTACTTTTAATTAAAAAGAACCTTAAGAGTTTAGGTATTAACCATGATAATTTTGTTAGTGAAAAAACCATTGTTTTAAACAACGAAGTAGAGAGTGTAATAAAATTTTTAGAGAAAAATAAATTTGTATATAAAGGAAAAATTAAAGCTCCAGCTGGAGAAGACGATAAAAACTGGATAGTACGAGAACAGTTACTTTTTAAATCTACTGATTTTGGTGATGATAAAGATAGAGCATTACAAAAATCTGACGGTGCTTGGACTTATTTTGCAAGTGATGTTGCTTATCACAAAAACAAAGTAGATCGTAAATTTGATTATTTAATAAATATTCTTGGAGCAGATCATGCTGGATATATCAAAAGAATTTCATCCTCAGTTGAAGCTTTGTCAGGAAAAAAAGATAAATTGATCTGTAAAATTAGTCAGCTTGTAAAATTAATCAAAGACAATAAACCCTTTAAGATGTCTAAAAGAAAGGGTGACTACATTACAGTTGATGACTTAATTGAAGAAGTTGGAAAAGATGCAACTAGATTTATCATGCTCAACAGAAGTAGTGATGTAGAACTAGATTTTGATTTTGATGCTGTTAAAGAAAAATCAAAAGATAATCCATTGTATTACGTTCAATATTGTTATGCTAGAATTTCATCTGTTTTCAGACATATTGGTAAAGATTTAAATTCAAATATTAAATTAGATGATTTTAGTTTCGAATATTCAAATGATGAGATCAAAATTTTAAAAAAGATTTCAGAATGGCCTAAATGTATTGATGCAGCTAGTTCAAAATTAGAACCACATAGAATACCCGTTTATTTATATGATCTGGCTTCAGAATTTCACTCGTATTGGAATCTTGGTAAACAAAACCCAGAAAAAAGATTTATTAATGATCAAAAAACAGTTTCACCAGATAAATTAATTTTTTTAAAAGTAATATCTAACGTTGTAAAATCAGGAATGGATATAGTCGGTGTAGATACACCAGATAAAATGTAATGCTAAAAGAAATTAAGTATTTAATCTTTATTTTTGTAATTGCATTATTTATTTTTTTGACTGGTAGATATTATTTTTCAGATGAAAATAAGAAGAAATCATACAGATCTTACAAAAATAATGATGAAAAAATTAAATTATATTCAAAAAATTTACCTATTTTGGAAAATGATACACAAAATGTAATTGAGTACGTTAAGCAAACAAACAAAAAAAAGAAAAAAAAGTTTAATTTTTGGAAACTTTTAGAAAATGATTAAGAATAGAAGAGCTTTTATAGTTGGTTTAAAATCATCAACATTATCAAATAAAGAAATAACTTTTTTAAAGAAATATAAACCATGGGGTATTATTTTATTTTCAAGAAACATAAGTTCAATTAAACAAACTAAAAAATTAACTGATAGAATAAAAAAGATATTTAAAGACAAAAATTACCCAATATTAATTGATCAAGAAGGTGGAAGAGTAAATCGATTAAGTAAAATTATCTCATTTGATAATTTGACCTCTGAATATTTTGGCAATTTATTTATAAAAGATAAGAAAAAATTTTATATTATTTATAAATTATTTATTGATAAGACTTCGTATTTACTTAAATCAATCGGTGTTAACATAAATACCGTTCCTGTTTTAGATCTTCGGGTTAAAGGAGCTAGCAGTATTATTGGTGACAGATCTTTTTCAAAAAATAAAAAAATTGCCTCTAAAATTGGAGATATTTGTATCAATTATTTTCATGAAAATTCCATTGGAATTGTGATGAAACATATACCAGGACATGGATTAGCTAAGGTAGATAGTCATAAATTTACTCCTGTGGTTTCAAAAAACTTAAATTATTTGAATAAAAATGATTTTTTTCCATTTAAGAAAAAACAGAGTTATTTTGCAATGACAGCACACGTAATATATCGAAGCATTGATAAGTTAAATACAGCTACACATTCTAAAAAAATTATAAATTTAATTAGAAAAAAAATTGGCTTTAAAAACATTTTGATTTCAGATGATTTATCAATGAAAAGTTTAAAAGATGATTTAAAAACTAATACGATCAAAACATTTAGCGCAGGTTGTAATCTTGCTCTTCATTGTAATGGTAAAATGTCTGAAATGAGGGTAGTTGGTGATAATTCACCAAAGGTTAGTAATTTTATCATAAAAAAAACATCGCTATTTTATAAAATTTTAAGTTAATATCAAAAACATGAGCATTTCTGATTCTGCACTATTTAATGTTGATATAAATAATTATAATGGCCCTTTAGATGTACTTTTAGATTTAGCCAAAGCTCAAAAGGTAGATCTTGAAGAGATATCAATTACAAAGTTAGCAGATCAGTTTCACGATTATATTACAAAAGAAAAAGATTTAAATTTAGAAATTGCTTCTGAATATTTATTGATGGCAACTTGGTTAGCATATTTAAAATCTAAATTGTTACTTCCAGGAACACCAGAAGAAGAATTTAAAGTTCAAGAAGTTGCTGAAAAATTAAAATTACAACTCAAAAAATTAGAGTTAATTAGATTACTTTCAGAACAAATGCTCAAAAGAAAAAGATTAGGAAGAGAAATTCGATCAAGAGGAATGAAGGGAAATATAAGATCTATTTATAGTACTGCGTATAATTTAAGTTTATTTGAGCTTCTTAAGTCATATTCAACAATTATAATGACCAAAGACTTTCAAAAAATTAATATTCCTAAATTACCTGTATTTACTGCAGAGGATGGAATTAAAACAATAAAAGAATTTTTTGGAAAATTAATAGAGTGGAAAAAATTAGATGATTTAATTCCTCAAAATTTTAAAAATGGTTCAAAATATAAACGTACTGGTAAAGCAGGAATATTTGCTGGATCTTTAGAGTTAGTTAAAGAAGGTAATTTAACTATGAAACAAGATAAGTTATTCGATGATGTTTATATAAAGGAAAATAATGATTAAAAAAGAAAAAATTTCAAAAGATAACATTGTTAAATTTCCGACTAAATTAACAGATTTGGAAAAAGAAATTGAAGCAGTTATTTTTGCTGCTGCTGAACCATTAGATGTTGATACAATTGAAAGCAAAGTTACTAAAAAAGGTAGCGTCTTTAAATCATTAGAAAAGTTACAGCAAGAATACTCTAAACGTGGAATTAATCTGGTTTGTATAAAAGAAAAGTGGTCCTTCAGAACTTCTCCTAACTTGTCAAACATTATGTCACAAGAAAAAACAGTTGAAAAAAAACTTTCTAGAGCTGCAGTAGAGACTTTGGCTATAATTGTATATCATCAGCCTGTTACTAGAGCTGAGATTGAGGAAATAAGAGGTGTTGCCTTTGGTACAAATACTCTTGATATATTGATGGAGCTTAATTGGGTGAAGCCAGGTGGTCGTAAAGATGTACCAGGTAGACCAATTCAATATGTAACAACTGACGAATTTTTAAGTCATTTTAATCTCCAAAAATTATCCGATTTACCTACAATTGATGAATTAGGTTCAGCTGGTTTAATTGACAGTTCTAGTATTGATAATGCAATTTTTGGAACAGGAAAATTCTTCAAAGAAAAACAAGAAGAAAAAAAAGAGGATATTTATTCTAATATTGACGAGATGTTAAATAGTACTCTTGATACTGAAGAGAAAGATTAACAAAAAAGTAACTTTTAAATTAATCATAAAAAGGTTATAAGTTTTTTATGAGCATAGGAATTTGGCAAATAGCAATCGTAGTTATATTAGTAGTCTTATTATTTGGACGGGGCAAAATCTCTAGTCTGATGGGTGATGTAGCTAAGGGAATTAAAAGTTTCAAAAAAGGAATGGCGTCAGATGTTACTGACGATACAGAGCCAAAAAATATATCCGACGAAAATAAAGACTCAGAAAACAAAGATTAAATCACATGCCTACTATTGGTTGGTTTGAGATATTAATTGTTGTTGGTATTGCAATAGTTGTTCTTGGTCCAAAAGATTTTCCAATCATGTTAAAGAAAGCTGGCTCTTGGATAGGGACTGCTAAAAGATATGTTAGCAATATTCAAAATGAGGTTTCCAATTTAGAAATTGATGAAGAAAAAATTGATAATGAAATAAAAAAAGAAACTAAAAAAGATGAGCAATGAAGAAAATGAAGGTGGATTTGTTAGCCATCTGACAGAACTAAGAAAAAGATTAATAAATAGTTTTATATTTCTAATAATCTTTTTTGTTATTTGTTATATATTTGCAGAACATATATACGGTTTTTTAGTTGATCCATTTGCACAAGCTGTAAAAGATGATGGATCTGATAGAAGGCTTATTTTTACAGCCTTACAAGAAACTTTTTTAACATATATTAAGGTATCTTTTTTTACAGCTTTTTTTGTAACATGTCCTTTTATCCTAATGCAAATATGGAAATTTATTGCACCAGGTTTATACAAACACGAAAAAGTTGCTATACTCCCATATCTCATATTAACACCTATACTTTTCTTTTTAGGAGGTATGCTTGTTTACTATTTGATAATGCCTCTAGCTATTAAATTCTTTCTATCATTTGAAAGCACAGGTATGTCTACAAGTCTACCAATTCAATTAGAAGCTAAGGTAAATGAATACTTATCACTTGTTATGAAGTTAATTTTTGCATTTGGAATAAGTTTTCAACTTCCTATAGTATTAAGTTTATTAGCAAGAATAGGTGTTGTTGACAGTCGATTTTTAAAAGAAAGGAGAAAATATGTTGTGGTAATTATATTTGCTGCTGCAGCATTACTAACACCTCCAGATCCAATTACTCAAATAGGTTTAGCCATTCCATTATTAATTTTATATGAATTATCTATATTTTCAGTAAAATTTATAGAAAACAAAAAATTAGAAAAAACTGATGCATAATTTAAAAGAGATAAGAAAAGATTTTTTAAAATTTGAAAAAGATCTTGAAAAACGTTCAGTTAAAATCGATTTTAATAATTTAAAAAAACTTGATGAGTTAAATAGAGATTTAATTCAAAAGAAAGAAAATTTAGAAAAAGAAAAAAAAGATATTTCAAAATCTAAAGATGAAAGTTTATTTAAAAAATCTAAAGAGATATCTACAGAATTAGAGAAGATTTCTGAGCAACAAAAAAATACTAAAACTGAACTAGATAATATTTTATCAAGCATACCAAACATACCACATCAAGATGTTCCAAATGGAAAAGATGAAAATGATAATGTGGAAGTTTTAAAAGCTGGGAGAGTTCCTGAATTTGATTTTAAGCCTAAATCTCATTACGAACTTGGTGAAAATTTAGGCATGCTTGATTTTGATCTTGCAACAAAAACAACTGGATCAAGATTTGTTTTTGTTAAAAAAGAGCTAGCATTGTTGGAACGAGCTTTATCTAATTTTATGCTAGATATTCATATAGTCCAAAACGGCTATCAAGAAATCTCACCCCCATTGATAGCTTCTGATAATACAATGTATGGAACTGGTCAATTACCAAAATTTGAAAACGATCAATTTGAGATAAAATTTGATGAAGGATCAGATAGAAAATTTTTAATTCCAACAGCTGAAGTAATATTAACTAATATTGTTAAAGATAAAATTGTTGATCAAAAAGAACTACCTATGAGATTTGTTGCTTCAACCCCGTGTTTTAGAAAAGAAGCTGGTAGTTATGGAAAAGATACAAAAGGAATGATTAGGCAACATCAATTTTATAAAGTTGAGATGGTAAGTATTGTTGAAAAAGAAAATTGTCTTGATGAATTAGAGCGAATGACTAATTGTGCAACAGAAATACTTGATAAGTTAGAGTTACCTTATAGAAAAATAATTTTATGCTCTGGTGATATGGGTTTCAGTGCTGAAAAAACATACGATATTGAAGTGTGGTTGCCATCAGAAAATAAGTATCGTGAAATATCCTCATGTTCTTCTTGTTCAACCTTTCAGGCACAGAGGATGAAATCAAGATACAAAAATAAAAATAAAGAAACTGTTTTTGTAGGAACTTTAAATGGTAGTGGTTTAGCTGTAGGAAGAACTTTAATTGCAGTACTAGAAAACTATCAACAAAAAGATGGTTCAATAATTGTTCCTAAGGTACTGCGGCCGTATATGAATAATTTAGAATTGATTTCAGCTAAATAAAGTTGTTTTAATTACATAGATAGTATAAGTATTCACATAATTTATAAGGAGATTTATGGAAGGTTCAGGAATAGGACAATTTATACCGTTAATTTTAATTTTTGTTATTTTTTATTTTTTCTTAATCAGACCACAGCAGAAAAAAGTCAAAGAGCATAAAGCTATGGTTGAAAGTCTTAAAAGAGGCGACAAGGTAGTTACTTCTGGTGGTATCACAGGTACAGTAGAAAGACTAATAGATAATGATAAAGTTGAAGTTGAAATTGCTGAAAACGTTAAAGTTGAGATAGTTAAATCAACTGGTATTCAAAGTCTCGTCAACACAACCACTCAAGAAGTTAAAAAATAATTATTTTTAGTTAAGTGCTTTATTTCTCTAAGTTAAGAATTTTATTTATAACTCTTTTTTCAGTTTTATTTATTATAATTGCTTCATCAAACCTTTTTAAATTTGATGATAATTTTTTTGATAAAAAAATTAATCTAGGATTAGATCTTCAGGGTGGATCATATCTATTACTTGAAATTGATAATGAACCTGTAATTGAACAAAAATTACAAAACTTAACAACAACTATCAGAAATTACTTCAAAGAAAAAAAAATTAAGATCAATAATATAAAGATAGAAAATCAAAATATTTTTTTTAATGTAATAGAAAATGATAAGCAATCAGTCTTAGAAGTTTTTCAGGATGAAAATAGTGATCTTAATCCTTATTATCCAAGATTTAAATCGCATCAGTTAGAAATTGAGGATACAGGATTAAATTTTAAAGTTAATTTTTCAAGACAAGGTTTAATTAAACTTAAAAACTCGTCTCAAGATCAAGCTATAGAAATAGTTAGAAGAAGAGTAGATGAGGTTGGTACTAATGAGCCTAATATACTTAAAAGAGGAAATAACCGAATTTTAGTTGAGCTACCTGGATTAGATGATCCAATGAGGATTAAATCATTACTAGGTAAAACTGCAAACCTTACTTTTAGATTTGTAACAAATGATGAAAATGATCGTTTTGGTGTTGAAAAGTTAAAATTTGAAAATGGTCTAGAAGAAGCCGTAGTTAGTAAAAGAATTATAATAAGTGGTGAAAATTTACTGGATGCTCAACCAAAAATGGATACTCAAACAAACCAAACAATTGTTTCATTTACTTTAGATAGAGTAGGTGCAAAAAGATTTGGCAAAGCAACGTCAACTGGTATTGGAAAACAATTAGCAATTGTTTTAGATGGTAAGATTATTAGTGCACCTGTTGTTAGAGATACTATTGCCAGTGGATCCGGTCAAATAAGTGGAGGTTTTACTTTTCAAAGTGCAACTGATCTAGCTTTATTATTAAGATCAGGAGCATTACCAGCACCATTAGAGATTATTGAAGAAAGAACTGTTGGACCTGATCTTGGACAAGATTCAATTAATGCAGGAATGATTGCCTTAGCAATAGGTTTTATGTTGGTGATAATTTTTATGTTTGTTAAATATAAAATTTTTGGATTAATAACTAATGTGACTCTAATAGTTAATTTATTTATACTTTTAGGTGTTTTAACTTTATTCGAGGCCACTTTAACATTGCCTGGTATTGCAGGAATTATTCTAACCGTAGGTATGGCAGTAGATGCAAATGTTTTAATTTTTGAGAGAATTAAAGAAGAATTAAAAGACGAGACTAATAATATTTTGGCTTTTGATGGTGGTTATACTAAATCGAGAACAGCAATTTTAGATGCTAATATTACTACATTATTAGCTGCAATTATTTTATTTTTTATGGGTTCAGGTCCAGTTAAAGGTTTTGCTGTAACCTTGGGAGTTGGAATATTTACAACACTATTTTCAGTGTATTTCATAGCAAGATTGTTCACTAGTATTTATGTATCAAGGAATAAAGATAAGGAAAAATTAATCTAATGGTTGCTTTTAATAAATATTATAATCACTTTAATTTACTTTCATCAGTTTTAATTCTTGTTTCATTATTACTGTTAATATTTAAAGGGCTTAATTTCGGTATAGACTTTAAAGGTGGTACATTAATTGAATTAAGAGCTTCAGATTCAAAAATAAATGTTAGTTCATTAAGAGATAGATTTAATCAAATGGATTTAGGAGATGTTTCAGTTAAGAAATTTGGTAATGATACTGATTTTTTAGTAAAATTTGAAAATAAAGACAATAAGAAGAACATTATTGAGGAAATTAAAGCTAACTTAGATAAATCTTTTGGAAACAATTATGATTTTAGAAGAGTTGAAAATGTTGGTCCAAAAGTTAGTGCCGAATTATTAAAATCAGGGGTAATAGCAATATCTTTGTCATTAGCATTAATGCTGATTTATATTTGGATAAGATTTGAATGGCAGTTTAGTTTAGGTGCAATTTTAGCTTTGTTCCATGATGTAATTGTAACTCTAGGTGTTTTTTCTTTATTTAGTTTAGAAATAAACTTATCAATTATAGCAGCTGTGTTAACAATAGTTGGATATTCTATGAATGATACAGTGGTAATTTTTGACCGTGTGCGTGAAAATTTAAGAAAATATTCAGATATAAAAATTTTTGAATTAACAAATATTTCGATTAATGAGACTTTATCAAGAACAATAATAACATCCGCAACTACTTTGCTTGCTTTATTAGCAATATATTTTTTTGGTGGTGAAATATTAAAAGGATTTTCACTAGCAATGATACTTGGTGTTGTTTTTGGAACTTATTCGTCGATTTATATAGCTAATACTGTTTTGGTTAGACTAAGAGTTTCACAAAAAACTGTTCTTAGAGAAGACGATACAAAGTAATTTAATATAAGTTTTGCGCTATTACCATTGTAAGCAACATTGGCAAAGATAACAAAGTATTTGTTCTTGAGAACAGCATTGCAGTTTTAGCTGATTTTGCTTTTGTATCAGGATCACTTTCTACAATTCCCAAAGCTCTTTTTTGATTTGGCCAAATAACAAACCAAACATTAAAAGCCATTATAATTCCTAGCCACATTCCAATGCCTATAGCAGTATGCTTTGGTACACCGGAGCCTATACTTAATGTCATTGCATCATGCAGGTATCCATTTAAAAGAGCAAGAATTAATCCAGAAAGAACAGTTAATGCAGCAGCCCATCTAAAATAAAATAATGCAGCTGGAGCAATTACTTTGCCTATAGCTGGTTTTTGTTCATCTGGAATTTTTCCCATATTAGGAATTTGAACAAAATTAAAATACCAAAGTAATCCAATCCACATAATAGCAACAATCACATGTATGTATCTGAATAACCAGCTCCAGAATAATGTATCAATAGCTATCCCATCATTTAAATAAAATAATCCTAAAAACAATATTATTGCTAAAGCAAGTGATGTGTGAATTGTTTTAGACAATGATGACAATAAATTACTCATGATTCTAATAATTATACACTAATTTTTTGATATTTTTAAGTTGTTAAATCTAAGTTAAAAGAGGTTTCAGAAATTGACCGGTATAACTATCCTTAACCTTGCATACTTCTTCAGGTTTTCCTTCGGCGACAATATTACCACCTTTTACACCGCCTTCAGGACCCATATCCACAATATAGTCGGCCGTTTTGATAACATCTAGATTATGTTCAATCACAACGACTGTATTTCCAAGTTTTACAAAGGTATGAAGTATTTCTAAAAGTTTTTTAATATCATGTTGATGCAAGCCTGTAGTTGGTTCATCTAAAATATACATAGTTCTTCCTGTTGATCTTTTTGAAAGTTCTTTTGCAAGCTTAATTCTTTGCGCTTCACCTCCTGATAGCGTAGTTGCTTGTTGACCGATTTTTATATAACCCAATCCTACTTTTTTTAAAGTTAGCAATTTTGTTTTTATATTTGATATATTTTCAAAATATTCACATCCTTCATCAACTGACATATCCAAAACATCTGCAATACTTTTACCTTTAAATTTGATCTCCAAAGTTTCTCTATTGTACCTAGTTCCCTTACACTCATCGCACTGTATATAAACGTCAGGTAAAAAATGCATTTCATATGTGATTACACCATCACCTTCGCAAGCTTCACATCTACCGCCTTTAACATTAAAAGAAAATCTTCCTGGTTTATATCCTCTAGTTTTAGATTCTGGCAAACTTGTAAACCAATCTCTGATTGGGCCAAAAGCACCTGTATATGTAGCTGGATTTGATCTAGGTGTTCTACCAATAGGAGATTGGTCAATATCAATTATTTTATCAATTAATTCGACACCCTTATAACCTTTAAATGATTTAGGTGCTTTTCGTGCTTTATTATTTAAAGTTAAATTTAAGGCATGAAATAGAGTTTGTAATATTAGAGTTGATTTACCACTACCTGAGACACCAGTAACACAGGTAAAGGTTCCAGTTGGAACTCTAAGATTAACATTATTTAAATTATTTCCACTTGCTCCATTGATTTCTACAAATCTTCCATTTTTAGCTAAACGTCTAGTTTTTGGTATTTCGATTGTTTTTTTATTAGCAAGATATTGACCAGTAATACTATTTTTATCTTTTTTAATTTCTTCATATGAACCTTGGGCTGTTATTTGACCACCATTGTTCCCAGCTTCGGGACCTAGATCAATAATATGATCTGCATTTTCCATTGTCTCAGTGTCGTGCTCTACTACAATAACAGTGTTGCCTAGATCTCGTAATCTTTTTAATGCATTAATAAGTTTAACGTTATCTTTTTGATGCAATCCTATTGAGGGTTCATCCAAAACATATAATACACCTGTTAAACCAGATCCAATCTGTGAAGCTAATCTTATTCTTTGTGCTTCTCCGCCTGATAATGTTCCAGATTCTCTTGATAGTGTTAAATAGTCTAATCCAACATTAAGTAGGAAATTTAATCTCTCATTAATTTCCTTTAATACATGTTCTGCGATTTTAAATTGTCTTTTATCAAGATTATTTTCTAAATTTTTAAACCATTCTGCTGCATCTAAAATAGATTTTTTTGTTACTTCACTAATATTAAGATCATTTATTTTTACACATAATGCTTCTTCTTTTAATCTATCACCATTACAGGCCTCACAGGCAGTATCAGATTGATATTCAGCTATTGCTTCTCTTTTCCATTCGCTATCAGACTCTAAAAATCTTCGTTCAAGATTATTAATTACACCTTCAAAGGTTTTTTTATAAGAATATTTTTCATAACCATCATCATAATTAAATTTAATCTCATCCTCGTCTGAACCATAAAGAATAATATCTTTTATTTTTTTAGGTAATTTTTTCCATTTATCATCTAAAGAAAAACCATAATGTTTAGCTAAAGATGCTAAAGTTTGGGCATAATATAATGTGGTTGATTTTGACCAAGGTTCTATTGCTCCATCTGCTAAACTTTTTCTTTCATCAGGAACAACTAAATTTGGATCAACATTTAATTTCATACCAATTCCTTCACACTCTTCACAAGCTCCATATGGACTGTTAAATGAAAAAAGTCTTGGTTCAATTTCTTCAATAGTAAAACCGCTCTCAGGGCATGCAAACTTTGTAGAGTAAATTAATTTTTCAATTTTTCTAAATTTTTGAGGAAGTGTTTCATCTTCATATTCTATAAAAACTAAACCGTTAGCTAAATTTACCGCCGTTTCAATGCTTTCAGCTAACCTGTTGCCGAGTTTTGAATTTAAAACTATTCTATCAACTAAGATTGAAATATCGTGTTTAAGTTTTTTATCTAAATTAGGTGATTTTTCTATGTCATATAAAACATTATCAATTTTAATTTTTCTAAAACCTCTTCTTTTGTAACTTAAAATATCTTTTTTATATTCACCCTTACGACCTCTTACTACTGGAGCGTAAATATATATTGTTGATTTTTTTGGTAATTTTTTAACTAAATCTACTATTTGTGTAATTGTTTGAGAGGTTATTGGTTTACCTGTAAATGGTGAGTAGGGTATACCTGCTCTAGCATATAAAACCCTCATGTAATCATAAATTTCTGTTACAGTTGCAACAGTAGATCTTGGGTTTTTTGAGGTATTTTTTTGCTCGATTGCAATAGCTGGACTTAATCCTTCTATTAAATCAACATTTGGTTTTTTCATTTTATCTAAAAATTGACGTGCATAGGCAGATAAACTTTCCACATACCTTCTCTGACCTTCTGCATAGATAGTATCAAAAGCTAAAGATGATTTTCCAGACCCAGACAGACCCGTTATGACCACAAATTTGTCTTTTGGAATCTCTACAGTAACATTCTTCAAATTATGTTCTTTAGCGCCCTTAATAACTATCTTTTTCATCATAATTTTAGTTGCTTTGAGTTAATAAAATTAATATTCAGAAGAATTGTGATATAATTCTAATTAACTAATTTAACAAATATTAAATATTATGGCTGGAAGTTTAAATAAAGTATTATTAATTGGTCGTTTGGGCGCAGATCCTGAGATTAAGCAAATGGTAAATGGCAAAAGTGTAGCCAGATTAAGCCTTGCAACAAGTCAATCCTGGAAAGATAAAAACACAGGAGAAAGAAAAGAGAAAACGGAGTGGCACCGTATAGTTGTATTTAACGAAGGTTTAGTAAATGTTGTTCAACAATACTTAAAAAAAGGAGCTCAAGTTTATGTTGAGGGACAACTTACAACAAGAAAATGGAAAGATGAACAATCTGGACAAGACAAATATTCAACAGAAATAGTTATACAAGGATACAATTCTTCACTTACGATGTTGGGCGGAGGAAATTCTGGTGGTGGAATTCAAAATGACACAACTCAACAAAATAACATTGAGGATTCTTCACAAGTGTCAGATATGGATGATGAAATTCCATTTTAATTTCTATGAAAAATACAGAAGAGTTTAAAGATAAAAATATAAAATTAATCTCAATGCATGATGAGATGAGCTCATCATATCTTTCTTATGCAATGAGTGTAATTGTAAGTCGTGCACTTCCTGATGTACGAGATGGATTAAAACCTGTTCATAGAAGAATTTTATATGCAATGTATAAAGGTGGTTACGATTGGTCTAAACAATTTAGAAAATCTGCAAGAATAGTTGGAGATGTTATTGGTAAATATCACCCTCATGGTGATCAATCTGTCTATGATGCTTTGGTAAGAATGGTACAAGATTTCTCTATGAGTCTACCTTTGATTCAAGGGCAAGGAAATTTTGGTTCTATAGATGGTGATCCTGCTGCAGCAATGAGATATACCGAAACTCGATTGTCAAAAGTTTCTCAATATTTAATTGATGATATTGAAAAAAATACAATTTCTTTCAAAAGTAATTATGATGAAACTGAGAAAGAGCCTAGTGTTTTACCAGCACAGTTTCCAAATTTATTAGTAAATGGAGCTGGTGGTATTGCTGTTGGTATGGCAACAAGTATACCTCCTCATAATTTAGGTGAAATTATAGATGGTACGTTGGCTTTAATTGATAATAAAGATATTAAAATTAAAGAGCTTATGAAACATATACCTGGTCCGGATTTTCCAACTGGAGGAGTAATTATAGGTAAAGATATAATTAAACAAGGGTATAATAATGGGAGAGGATCTTTTAAGATAAGAGGTGAAATCTCGATTGAACAACAAAAAAATGGACGTGAAAGACTTGTAATAACCTCTATACCTTATCAAATTAATAAATCTGTTTTAAATGAAAGAATTGCTCAATTAGTAAGAGAAAAAAAGATTGAAGGAATAAGAGATATAAGAGATGAATCAAATAGAGAAGGTATAAGGGTAGCTATAGATTTAAGAAACGGTATAGAACCAGAGACAATAAAAAGACAATTATATAAAAATACCCAGATAGAAAGTTCGTTTGGCTTTAATACTTTAGCAATTGTTGAAGGAAAGCCTCAAACATGTTCGTTAAAAGATTTTTTATCAAATTTTTTAAATTTTAGAGAAGATGTAGTTATTAAGAAAACTAAATTTGATCTTCAAAAAGCTGAAGAACGTGCCCATATATTAATAGGATTGTCAGTTTCCGTTGAGAATTTGGATAAAATAATAAAAATTATTCGATCTTCCAAAACACCTGATGATGCAAAAATATCAATTTTAAAAGTTAAATGGAAAATAAACAAATCCCAAAAATTAATTTCTTTAGTTGAGGGGAAAAAAAGTAAAAACCTTTATTCCTTATCTGAGCCACAAGTTTCAGCTATATTAGAATTAAGACTTCAAAAATTAACTGCATTAGGAATAAATGAGATTGAAGTTGAAATTAAAAAATTAGCTGAATTAATTACTAAATATAAAAAAATTATTTCATCAAAAAAAGAACTTTTGAAAGTAATTAGTGAGGAATTAAAAAATATTAAAGAGAAATTTGCAATACCGAGAAGGACTAAAATTATAGATGCTGTTTTAAATTATGACATTGAGGAAACTATTCAAAAACAATCAGTAATAATTACAGTTACCTTGCAAGGTTATATAAAGAGAGGATCATTGGATGGCGTTAAAAAACAAAAAAGAGGTGGAAAAGGTAAATCAGGTATCACAACTAGAGATCTAGACTCTGTTGTTCAAACATTATCTGTAAATACCCATACTTCGGTTCTATTCTTTTCTACAGAGGGTTTAGTTTACAAAATAAAAGCATGGAAAATTCCGGAAGGATC
>CACJGD010000008.1 GCA_902592935.1 uncultured Pelagibacteraceae bacterium
TATCTCTTAATTCAGAAAATTTACTTAAATCTGGAAAAAGAATTAGAGTATTTGATACTTCAAACAAAATGATCGAACTAGCTAAAAAAAAAGGTTTAATTGCAGCAGAAAGTATTGAAACTTTAATAAACGACAAAATCTCTGCAGTCATAACAATGTTACCTGAAGGTAAACATTCAAAAGAAATATACTTAGGTGATAATGGGATAATTAATAAAGTTTCAAAAGATTGTTTGTTGATAGACTGTTCAACAATAGACATAGAAACATCAAAAGAAATTGGAAAGGTTGCTAATAATAAAGGTGTTATGATGATAGATGCTCCTGTAAGTGGAGGAGTAATGGGTGCCCAAAAAGCAACTCTTAATATAATGGTTGGTGGGTCTAAAGAAGCTTTCGAAAGAGCTTTGCCTATTTTAAAAGTTATGGGAAAAAATATTTATCATGCTGGTGATATTGGAAGTGGTAATGGAGCTAAGATCTGTAATAATATGGCCCTAGGAATAGCAATGATTGCTGCTTCAGAGTCACTAATGTTAGCGAAAAGATTAAACATTGATATCAAAAAGGTTCATGAAATAATGAAAAATGCATCTGGCAACAGTTGGCCAATTTCAGTGTATCCTCCTTTACCTGGTTTAATTGATGGTACACCATCTAATAACAATTATCGTCCAGGTTTTTCTGCAGGGATGATGAATAAAGATCTTAAACTTGCATATGATTGTGCCATGAGCGTAAATGCAGAAACACCATTAGGAAAAATGGCCTTAGAAATTTATGATCAATTTTGCAAAGATGGCAACGACACTAAAGATTTTTCAGCAATTTCTAAAGTTATAGGTGGTAGTGCTTGGGATTATCCAATTGATTAAATAAAAAAATTTAAATTCAATTAAAAATAGAAAATTCTACTTCAGGTTTTATTGTGACAATCTGTACCTCTTTTTAGAAAGACTCTAATCTTAATCTATGTTTTATTTTCAGCAGTTAATTAACTAGAGGAGAATAAAATGATTAAGAATAAAAAATCATTGAAGGGTTCTAAAACTCCTTCAAGAAGAAAGTTCTTCAAAGCAGCAGCAGCAACTGGTGCAGCAGCAGCAACAGCTGTAGCAATGCCAAACGTTGCTTTTGGTGCTCCATTAACTTTAAAGATGCAAGCAGCTTGGCCTTCAGGCGCTAACATCTTTTTTGAAATGGCAGGAGATTATGCAAAAATGGTTAGCGATATGTCTAACGGTGAATTGAAGATTGATCTTCAACCGGTTGGAGCAGTTGTTAAAACTTCAGAAATTGGTCAAGCAGTTAGTTCTGGAGTAGTAGATATGGGTCACTGGGTGACAGCATATTGGTATGGAAAAAATCCAGCTGCATCACTATTTGGAACAGGTCCATCATACGGAATGTCATCTCAAGAAGTTATGGGATGGATAGAGTATGGCGGAGGAAGAGCTTTATATGATGAAGCTGTAAAAAGTGTAGGATTTAACTACTACGGTATGTTCCATATGCCAATGCCAGCACAACCATTTGGTTGGTTTAAAAAGAATGTAACTAAAGTATCTGATGTTAAAGGTATGAAGTATAGAACAGTTGGTCTAGCGACAAACGTTTTAACTGCTATGGGAATGGTTGTAAGACAATTGCCAGGTGGTGAAATCCAACCAGCGATGAAAACTGGTTTGATTGATGCCGCAGAATTTAACAACCCTACATCAGACTCACAGTTTGGAATGCAAGATGTCTCTAAACATTACCACTTAGGAAGTTTCCACCAATCTCAGGAAATGTTTGAAGTTCCGGTAAACAAAAAGAGATTTGACAGCCTTTCACCTGCTCATCAAGCTATCTTGAAGAATGCTGCTTACGCTGCTAACTCAGATAACTATTTTAAAGCGTTAGTCAGATATTCTGCTGACTTAGCGAAGTTGATGAACGAGCATAAGGTAAATGTATACCAAACTTCTGATGCTATTTTAGCCGAGCAATTAAAAGGTTGGGATAAAATCGTTGCTGAGTTTTCTGGTAAGGACGCTTTCTTTAAGAAAGTAGTAGACTCACAAAAAGCATACGCTAAGAGAACAATGAAGTATCTGTTGATGAATCAACCGAACTACAAATTAGCTTATGAAAATGAGTTTGGACCAATTGAAAAAGTTAAAATCTAATTAACTTTATAATTATTATAAAAGGGGGTTTAAAACCCCCTTTTTTTTTAGCTTAATTTAATATACTTTTCTATCATGAATTCTTTCATTAAATTTGCTGATACTCTAAGCACTTCAATGGGAAAAGCTTTTTCTTGGTGCATTGTAATTTTAATGGGAGGTACGGTTTATGAAGTAGTAATGGCTTACGCTTTTAATAAGCCAACTTTGTGGAATTTTGATTTTAGTATGCAGATGTATGGTGCAATACTGATGATGTCAGGTGCATACTGTTTGGCTACTGAGGCCCATGTGAGAGGAGATGTAATTTATAGATTATTTAGTCAAAAAACTCAGGCCTGGATTGATTTAGTTCTTTATTTTATATTCTTTTTTCCTGGTGTAGTGGCTTTAGCTTTCTATGGTTATGAATATGCAGCGTTGGCATGGAAAATAAAAGAAACTAGCTGGAGTAGTCCTGCACAAATTCAAATTTATATGGTTAAAACCATGATACCTGCCGCAGGAACGTTGTTGGTAATACAAGGAATTGCAGAAGTTTTTAGATCTTTAATTTGTATTAGAACAGGACAATGGCCGGCAAGAATGGTTGTTGCCGAGGAAACGGAGCAAATGTTAATGAGAACATCGCAAGAGGAAGATAAAAACAATGTTAATTAGTCTTACAAATCCAGAAGTAGCAATTCTAATGATGGGTATATTCCTGTTTGCAGTGCTTTTAGGTTTCCCAATAGCATTCACTTTAATGGCAATGGGAATTGGTTTCGGATACTACGCATATTACGATGCTACTATGATGGAGCATATTTTTGATAACAGAATTTTCCAATTATTTGTTCAAAATACTTATACTGTTATGGATAATAATGTTCTTACAGCTGTCCCATTATTTTTATTTATGGGTTATCTGGTTGAAAGAGCAGGAATAGTTGCAAAACTATTTTTTGCAATAAGATTAGCTGCTCATAGACTTCCAGCATCGATGGCTGTAGCCGCTTTGATTACTTGTACGTTATTCTCTACAGCAACAGGAATTATAGGAGCTGTTGTTACCTTAATGGGATTACTAGCTTGGCCTGCGATGGTAAAAGCTGGTTATGATAAAAAATTTGCTTCAGGAATAATTTGTTCAGGTGGATGCTTGGGTATTTTAATCCCTCCAAGTATTATGTTAATTGTTTATTCTGTAATTGCTCAATTATCACCGCTAAGACTTTTTGCAGCTGCTATTTTTCCAGGACTATTACTAGCTGGTCTTTATATTGCTTATGCAGTTACAAGAGCATGGTTAAACCCATCGATAGCACCAAGACCACCGAAAGAAGATATCCCACCAACAGGTGAAATTTTAAAAGAGGTATTAGTTTCTTTTGTTCCTTTATTTGGATTAATTATGTTAGTTTTAGGAACAATATTGGCTGGAATAGCTACACCAGCTGAAGCTGCAGCAGCAGGAGCATTTGGCGCTTTAATTTTATCCTGGTTTTATAAAACGTTAAAATGGCAAAATTTTAAAGAGTCTGTATTTTTAACTGCAAAAACAACCGCAATGATTATGTGGTTGTTTATCGGTTCTTGGACTTTTTCATCTGTATTTTCATATTTGGGTGGTCATGAAGTATTTGAGCATTTTTTCACATCAATAAATATTTCAACATGGCAATTTTTAGTGATTACTCAAATTATAATTTTTCTTTTAGGTTGGCCTCTTGAATGGACGGAAATTTTAATTATTTTTGTACCTATATTTTTACCTTTGCTAGAAGTTTTTGGTGTTAATCCGTACTTCTTTGCAATGTTAATTGCATTAAATTTACAAACATCTTTTTTAACCCCACCGATGGCAATGTCGGCATATTATTTAAAAGGTGTGCAAAAAACCAATGTTGAGCTTTTAGATATCTTTAGAGGAATTATGCCTTTCTTAGCAATTGTTATTTTTGCAATGTTTTTAATGTACATGTTTCCATCAATAGCTTTATGGTTGCCTGAAACATTATTTGCAAATTAAATGATAGATATTTTTTCTTTAAAAGTTGAGGAAATTGCTTCAAAAATAAAAGATGCACAACTTACTTCAGTCGAAGTATGTGAGAAGTATATTGAAAGAATAAATAAATTTGAAAAAGATGTTAAGGCTTGGGCATATTTTGATAAAAAACTTTTACTAGAAAAAGCTACAGAGGCAGACGAATATAGAAGATCAGGAAGACCCACAGGACCTTTACACGGTATTCCTATAGCTGTGAAAGATATTGTTGGAACAGTTGATATGCCAACAGAATGTGGAACAGTTATTAGGAAAGGAAAATCTTATTCACAAAATGCAGAAATTATTGATTTGCTTTTAGCAGCTGGTGCAATTGTAATGGGTAAAACTGCTACAGCTGAATTAGCTTATCTTGGTCCACCTAAAACGACAAATCCACATGATCATTCTAGAACTCCAGGTGGTTCATCGAGTGGATCTGCTGCTGCAGTTGCTTCATTTATGGCACCTTTATCAATAGGATCCCAAACAGGTGGTTCAGTTATAAGACCTGCGTCTTACTGTGGAGTTGTAGGTTACAAACCAACTTACGGATTGATTTCAAGAAACGGAGTTCTTAAAACTTCTGATAAATTAGATCATATAGGTGTATTTGGAAGAACAGTTGAAGATGTAGCGCTACTTGCAAAAGTTTTAATTAAAAAAGATAAATTTGACAGTGCAACCGTTTATTATTCCGCTGATGGTATACTTGAACAAACAAAAAAAGGACCACTGTTTGAACCAAAATTTATTTTTTATAAAACAGACCATTGGAAGAATGTTGAAAAAAAATCTAGAGAAGCTTTTGAATATTTTATTAAATCTTTTAAAAACAATATCGAAATTTTTGATACGCCTTCATATTTCAAAGATATTCATAAATATCATCAGATTATTCATGAAACAGATTTAGCAAACAACTTTGGATTATATTACAAAAAGTATAAAAAAAAATTATCTAAACCTATGCAGAATGCTATTGTCAAAGGCAATAAACATTCAGCAAAAGAATATGCTGAAGCTATAGATTTTATGAAAAGAAGTTATGAATCTTATGAGGAAGTATTTGAGGATTATCACGGTGTATTGTCACCTTCTAGTCCTGGTGTTGCTCCTAAAAGCTTGAAGAGTACTGGCTCTGCAGAATTTAATAAAGTGTGGTCTTATTTAGGAACTCCATGTATTTCTCTGCCTCTATTACAAGGAGAAAGCAAAATGCCATTAGGCGTTCAATTAATTGGCGCAAAATTTGATGATCATAGATTTTTAGGTGTTGCTAATTGGCTAGAAAAGGAATGTAATAATTAAATGCAAAAGTTTACAGTTTTTTTAGGAACATTGCTTGCAACTGCATTTCTAGTTGGCTTGGCTACTACTTTAACTAGATCAACTATGATCGGTTTTTTTGATGTATTGCCTGTTTACATTTTGATGGCATTAGCAATCTTCATGATGATCTATGAAGCCTTTTTTGATAAAAAATAATTTTATTTAATCTAAAATTTACTACCTCAGATTGTAATGCAATACTTTAAAGATATTTTAATCTAGACTTAAACGCTCATTTGTAATTTACTCTCTACTGTTAATTAACAAAGAAGAGGAGATACTAATGATTAAAGAAAAAAAATCATTGAAGGCTTCAAAGTCGCCTTCAAGACGTAAGTTCTTTAAAACTGCTGCTGCAACCGGAGTTGCTGCTGTAGCTGCATCATCTTTAGCTGCTCCAGCTGTCGCTGCAGAAAGAGTGGAAGCAGCAATGGTAGCTACTTGGCCAAGAGATTTTCCAGGCCTAGGTACTGGTGCACAAAGACTTGCAAAAAGAATAGCTGATATGAGTGATGGTAGAATTCAAGTTACTTATTATGCTGCAAACGAGCGAGTTAAAGCATTTGACTCATTTGATGAAGTTGCTTCTGGTAATTCACAAATGTATCATGGTGCAGATTATTATTGGGTTAAAAAACACCCAGCTTTTGGATACTTTACTGCTTGTCCCTTTGGTTTCACGTATTCTGAAATTAATGCGTGGATACACCATGGTGGTGGGCAAGAACTTTGGGATGAGTTAACTGATGATTTTGGTACTCAAAGTTTTATAGCTGGAAACACTGGAGTCCAAATGGGTGGTTGGTTTAATAAAAAAATTAGATCAGCTAATGACCTTAAAGGTTTAAAAATGCGTATGCCAGGATTAGGTGGACAAGTTCTAGGAAAACTAGGTGGTTCCCCAATTTCACTTCCTGGTGGACAAATTTACGAAAACCTTGTTTCAGGTGCAATTGATGCAACTGAATGGGTAGGTCCATGGAATGATGAAGCCATGAAGTTCCATGAAGCAGCTAAGTACTATTACTACCCTGGTATGCATGAACCTGGTTCAATGTTAGCATGTGGTGTCAATAAATCTTGGTTTACAAGTTTAACTAAATCAGACCAAACAATAATTAAAACTGCTTGTGCATGGGCAGATGAAATTACAATGGCTGAATATAATGCTAAGAATGGTGCTGCATTAGCAAGACTAGTAAATGAAAATGGTGTTAAACTTGAGAAGTTTAATGACAAAGTTTATGATGCTTTTGCTAAAGGTGCGGAAGAAGTGTATGACGAAGTTCAACAACACAGCGAGCTTGCTGCAAGAGTGCACAAAGCATTCATTAAAGCAAGAAAAGAAATTGGTGCTTGGACTAATTTGTCAGACTCTCCATACATCAGTCAAAGAAATAGAGCTTTAGGAATTAGCTAAAGTTAGATTTATAATTAATTAAAAATTAGGGCCCTTTTTAGGGCCCTTTTTAATAAATTAAAAATTCATTTAAGTTATGTATTTAAAAAACAATTTACCTATAATAATTAGAATATTTAGCTACTCAATATTAGCTACTACTTTTGTTTTTTTATTTAATAACGTTTTAACAGTTTGGTATGAGTGGCCTGGTGTAAAAAGTTTATTTTCTCATTATGGTTTGTTTGGATTTAAAAAATTAAGTAAACCATTGGAAGATACAGTTTTAACTTTTGCATACTTACAATTATTCTTTTATTTAGCCTCAATATTGTTGTCAATTTTATATGTAAATAGGTCAATAAAACAAACATTGACAGCAGATTCAGAAATTTTGAATAAATTTACCGCATATATAATTCGTTCATCTTTTTGGGCAGTTTTAATTGTTGGAATTGCAGATTTGATAATCTCTTTTTTAGTTGTTGAAAAATTAGTTGAACCATTACTAGGGGAATATTTAAAAATTAAATTAGTAGTTCCAGCTTTTAGGATTACATTTGTTCATTTTCCATTAATCTTACTTTCATTTGTAGTTGGATATTTTACTAGATCCGTAGGTTTTATTTGGTTAGCGGTACTTGTTGTAGGAAGTGAATTTTTTATAGTTTTATCGAGATTTATTTTTGAGTATGAACAAGCATTTCAAGGAGATCTAGTCAGATTTTGGTATTCTGCTCTTTATCTTTTTGCAAGTGCCTATGCTCTAATTCATGAGGGACATGTCAGGGTTGATGTTTTATATACAGGTTTTAGTGAACGTAAAAAAGCATGGACTAATTCAATAGGGTCATTGATTTTAGGCATACCTTTATGTCTCATAGTTTTATTTTTGGGCATGGGAGGAAAAGCAAGCATTATTAATGGTCCGGTTATTTCTTTTGAAATTACCCAGCAAGGATCTAACGGATTATATTTACTTTATTTGATGGCAGTATATTTGGCTGTATTTGCCGTCTCAATGTTAATTCAATTTACAAGTTATTTTATGAGCAGTAGCGAAAAACTTTTGAAAAATTAAATTATGGAACATTTATTTCTAGCTTTACTTGTAATTATAATGATAGGAGCATTGGCCTCAGGTTTTCCTGTGGCTTTTGCTTTACCTGGTTCAGCAATTATTTCAATAGGTCTTGCAGCCTTTTTTGGATATCTTTTTGAAGGAGATGTAAGCTCTTATTTTGCAACCGATGGTCCTAAAGAATGGCTGACTGCTGGGATTACTAATTTCAGGAGTAATTATTGGGATGTAGAAACAGATACTTTAATTGCTATCCCGTTATTTATTTTTATGGGGATTATGCTCCAAAAATCCAAGATTGCAGAGGATCTTTTAGTTACAATGGGGCAACTGTTTGGTCCAATTCCAGGAGGATTGGGTATTTCAGTAATTTTTGTTGGAGCATTACTTGCAGCAACCACAGGTATAGTTGGAGCAACGGTTATAGCTATGGGACTAATTTCACTACCAACCATGTTAAATAATAAATATGACAAAAGTCTTGCAAGTGGTATCGTTTGCTCATCAGGAACTTTGGGTCAAATAATACCTCCATCAATTGTTTTAATTATTATTGCTGATCAGTTAGCTAGTGCGGCTGATGTAGCTAATACAATACGACAGACGGATTATAAAATTTTAACAGGTGAATTTAATATGCCTGGAGAGTTTAGAGTAGGCTCTACTAGTGCTGGTGATATGTTTTTAGGAGCATTGTTACCTGGATTAGTTTTGGTTGGTTTATATATGTTATATGTTTTTGTTTATGCAAGAATAAATCCAAAAGCTGCACCACCAGTAACATTTAAAGGAAGTTTTGACTTTAAATTTTGGATAAAAGTTGTTGGGGTAATAATTCCACCTCTTGCATTAATATTTGCTGTGCTTGGATCTATATTGATGGGTATTGCCACAGTAAATCAAGCTGGTTCTATCGGAGCAATTGGAGCAACAATGATGGCAGGTTATCGTCTTCACAAAGGTAGGAAAGACGCATACTATCCAATAATAATCTCAGTTGCTTCAGTAATACCTATATTTTTTCTCGCTAAGAATTATAATTTAAATATTAAAGCTGTTGATACGAGAGATTTAACAGCAATATTGATTACAGGATTTTTTACATTTACGTTTTTAGTTGGAATTATATGGAGTTTTTGGAGATCCTATAAGATCGACAATGTCTTGAAAGAAGTTGTTACGGAAACATGCGTAACTACTTCAATGGTATTTATAATTCTCTTGGGTGCAGCAATGTTAACTTCTGGTTTTAGAGCTTTTGGAGGTGAAGAGCTAGTAAGAGATTTTTTACAAGATTTACCAGGTGGATTTTGGACGCAGTTTATTGTTGTAATGGCTGTAATCTTTTTATTAGGTTTCTTTCTTGATTTTATTGAAATTGCGGTAGTTGTTGTTCCAATCATTGCACCAATATTATTAGCTGAACCAGGTGCAAATGTAAGTGCAATTTGGTTAGGCGTTATGATAGGAGTTAATTTACAAACATCTTTTTTAACCCCACCATTTGGTTTTGCATTATTTTACTTAAAAGGAGTTGCATCAAAATTAGTTACTACATTGAATATTTGGAAAGGAGTTGTTCCTTTTATAATTCTTCAACTTATTGGTCTTGGTATTGTTGGTTTTTATCCATCATTAGTAAACTATTTGCCAGCACGAACTTATTTGACCTCTAATGTTGCACCACCACCAATGAATCCAAAATTACAATACTGCCTACAAGAGTATAAATTTGCTATTTATAATAATAATGAGAGTCAAATTAAAAGTGCAATAAATAATTTTCAAAAACTAGTGCCTGCAAATTTGCCAGTAGATAAATTAGATATATTTGAAGAACATTTTGATAATGCACTTGGAACTTTTGCAATAGTTAAAAAACTTCAAAAAACTGAGGAGGAATATAATTTATTTGCAGAGGATTATAGAGACCTTCATTTTTCTGTTAGAAAAAAACAGAAGAAAATTAGAAAAATTGATAATAAAATTAAAAAGTTAAAATCAGAAATTAGAAATTTAGACAAGGATGATGCATCAAATAAAAATAAACTAGAACTTAAAATAGAAAATTATAAATTAGAAATAACTGAACTTAAAAACCAAATACCTGAAACTTGGGAATCTCGAAATAAAGAATTTGAAACACTTCAAAAGGCGAAAAATACTAGGACAAAACGTTACAGAAAAAATGTTGATGAAGCATATGATAACTTAGATCAAATAGCATTATTTATTAATGACCATGAAAAGTTAAAAAACCTCTCATCTGAAATAAAAGAATTAAAATATTTATTAGATAATAAAGACTATGAAAATTCAATTTCAATAATTGATAGTCTTTTTGAAAAATTAAGCGAAATTTCAGGTACTGAAGAATTTGCAAATAAATTAGATGATTTAATAACTGTTATAGATAATGATGAAGTCGATGAACAGAAATTATTACTTGCGAGCTCAGAAACCTTTAATTTATTTGATAAAGAAGTTTCATGGAGAGAAGATGCTAATAAAAATTTATTACCTGAGTTAATAAAATATAATGAAGTTATTAAAAATAATATTGGATTAAGACTTCAGTCAAGATTGACGAAAGAACAAGCTAAATTTGTTGCCAGATGTAACTCAGTTCACAGAGATATATCTTTAAACTTTTAATTAATGGAAAATTATATTTTACCAAAAAAACAGGCTATTGTTGTTTTTTTTGTATTTGCATTTGGTTATTTTTTATCATGTTTGTTACGTGCAATTACCGCAACACTTTCCCCAGTATTAACCTCAGAATTTAATTTAGCAGCAGCTGATTTAGGTTTATTAGCTGGAGGCTATTTTTTAGGTTTCGCTTGTATGCAAATACCGCTTGGATATTTGTTAGACAAATATGGCCCAAAAAAAATTGTCTCATCCTTTTTATTAATCGCATTAGTTGGAACAGGATCATTTGCTTTAGCTGAAAGTTTTTCTGGATTATTAATTTCGCGAATTCTAATCGGTGTAGGTGTTAGCGCTTGTTTAATGGCTCCATTAACTGGTTACAGAATATGGTATGCAGAAAATCAACAACAAAGAGCAAACTCATGGATGCTAATGATTGCATCATTAGGTTTTTTGTCATCCACATTGCCTATACAACTTTTATTGCCTAGTTTTGGATGGAGATGGATATTTGGTGGTATCGCTATCTTAATTTTAATTAGTATTTTTTTAATGTTAGTTTTCATTCCAAAATGGAATTTAACTAAAAATAAAGAGTTAGAAGAGCCAAGCAATGCTGGAACTTTATCAGAAGTTTGGAAAAATAGATTTTTTATAAGTGTAATTCCAATGGGTTTATTTAATTATGGGGGCTTAATGGCTATACAAACTTTATGGGCAGGCCCATGGATGACTAGAGTTGCTGGTTATACACCACTTCAGAGCGCTACAGGATTATTTTGGATTAATGTAACTATGTTAGTATCCTTTTTTTTGTGGGGTTATTTTTTACCAAAAATTTCAGGTGTAGGTTTTACTGCAAAAAGAATACTTAAATTAGGTTTACCAATTAGTTTTTCTGTAATGTTAGTGATTATATTGCTAGGTTCAAAAGCGGGTGCATTCTACATAACCCTGTTTATTTTAAGTTCAATTTTTTTATCAGTTACACAGCCAGCTGTGGGCCTTTCTTTTTCAGGTTATTCTGCTGGTAAAGCACTAACCTCATTCAATTTATTAATATTTGCAGGAACATTCATAATGCAATGGCTAATGGGCTTAGTGATAGATATTGTTAAAGGCATGGGCCGCACGGAAATATTTGCTTTTAAATCAGCTTTTTCAGTTTTCTTAATCTTAAGTATTATTTCTTATATATTTTTTTTAATATTAAATAGAAAAAAATATGAAAATAAAACGTAGGAATTTTTTTTTGGAATTATTTATTGGTATCGTTGCTATTTACTTTATTGTTTTAATTTTCTTATTCTTTTTTCAAAGAAATTTAATGTATCATCCTGATGAGAATAATTATTCTGGAGATAATTTAGAAGTTAACATTGAAAAAGTTACTATCAAAACAACAGATAATATTAATCTTTTAGGCTGGTTTCATAATAAAAATTTAAAAAGTTATAAAACAATAGTTTATTTTCACGGAAATGCAGGGACACTTGAAAACAGAATCCACAAATTAAATCATTTTAAAGACATTGATGTTAATTTTTTAATTATTGCATGGAGAGGGTTTAGTGGCAATAAAGGAAAACCAAGTGAGGAGGGTCTTTATACAGATGGTGCTAGTACAATAAACTGGCTTAAAGAAAAAGGTTTAAAAGAAGAAGATATGATAATTTATGGAGAGTCTTTAGGAACTGGCATTGCTACTGAAATTACTCAGAATAAAAATTTTGCAGGATTAATCTTAGAAACGCCCTTCACATCAATGATAGAGGCTGCGAAAAATTTTTATCCATATATTCCAGTAGGTTTAATTTTAAAAGATAAGTATGAAAATAATGAAAAAATTAAAAATATTAATATTCCAGTATTAGTAATGCATGGTGAGGCTGACCAAATAGTTCCATTTTGGATGGGTAAAAAAATTTTTAATTTAGCAAGTGAACCTAAATATTCATATTTTACAAAATATGACGATCATATGATGGAATATGATGATAAACTTGTATTAGCTCTTAAATCGTTTGTTGATAGTTTAAATTAAGCCATAATCTAAACAAAGATAATTCAAATTTTTTTTTTAAATTAATCTATGAAAAATTTTTTCTTATTTTTTATTATCTTTTTTTCTTTAAGTAATTTTTCAAATGCTAAAGAAAACTTAGCATCTGTAGACAGCCTTTTTCATATTGATCAAATGAATTCGCATGATGAAAATTTTGCATTATATTTTAAAACCCGTGAAAAAGCCGTATTAGCTCGAGGAGAAAATTCAAATTATATTAATGATTTTCCAAAAGATCTTTATATTTATAACTACAAAACAAAAGAGTCTTTGCCATTAATCTCTTATGAATGGTTTCCAAAAACAGCAAAATATTTTTTGCAAGAGTATAATTTCCCAGTTTTCCCAGATGATTTTGCATATTATCTTTTAAAAGATAACAAAACTTTGGTGATGATTAGTGCAGTAAAAAGTTTAAAAGCTAATTTTAAATTTGATATTGTTGAAAAAAAGTTAGAGCTTTATCCTGTAAATGGAAAATTTGATTTTATTATTTCCTCGATAGCTAAAAATTGTGGACATTATGAATTTAAAGAACACTACAAATGTAGTTTTTATAAACCTTTAATTTCCAGTGCCTTAATTAATTAATTTGAGTAAATGCTTCTGCAAATTTTTCAGCCTCAAAAATTTGTAAATCATCTTCTTTTTCACCCAATCCAAGTGCAATAATTGGTAGTTTATATTTTTTAGCAACAGCTAAAAGAATACCTCCTTTTGCTGTGCCATCTAATTTTGTCATAATAAGACCAGTTATTGGGATAATTTTATTAAATTCTTCAACTTGATTAATTACATTTTGACCCGAAGTTGCATCCAAAACTAAAATAACATCATGTGGAGCATCAGGGTCAATTTTTTTAGTAACGTTTGCAATTTTTTTATATTCTTCCATTAAATTTTTTTTATTTTGTAATCTTCCAGCAGTATCAATTAAAACTTGATTAAAATTATTGTTTAATGCTTCTTTAATAGCCTTGTAAGCGACTGATGCAGGATCAGAGCCTTGAGATGATTTTGTAATTTGAACATCAACTTTGTTTGCCCAATTTTCTAGTTGTTCTATAGCTGCTGCTCTAAAAGTATCTGATGCAGCTAGCATTACTTTGTTTCCATTACTCTTTAATATTTTGCTTATTTTTCCAATAGTAGTTGTCTTTCCAACACCATTAACACCTGAAATTAATGTTGCATTTAATTTCCCTTTTTTTTTGAAGAATTCAATATTTTCCAAAGGTTTCATAATTGAAATAATATAATTTTTTAAAATATTATTTATTTCGTCGGTTAAATCTTTATTGGGATCAATTTTTCTTTGAGAAATTATTTCTTTTATTTCTGAAGCCGAAACAATACCAACATCTGATTGAATTAAGTAATCTTCAATTTTGTCTAATGTTTTGTCATCAATCTCTTTTTTTACAACTATATCTCTTAAACCCGTTGTAAAAGCTGAGGCACTTTTTTTAAAACCTGATTTAAATTTTTCTAAAATTCCCATTAAATTTTAAAATTTATCTCCTCAATATCTGAAACTGGTCCTTTCATATGAATACTATTGTTTTCATCAATTGAAATTCTCAATTTACCTGTAGAAAATTCAATATCAACTTTATCATTTACCAGCCCGTTTTGTTTTGCAGCAAAAGCTGTTGCGCAAGCTGCAGTTCCACAAGCTTTGGTAAGTCCAGCTCCTCTTTCCCACACTTTAACTTTTATCAATTCTTTGTTAACAACAGTTGCTAAAGTAACATTACATTTTTCTGGAAATAGAGAGTGGGTTTCAATTTTTGGTCCAATTTTTTCAATTTCATAATTTTCGATATTACCAACAAAAAAAACTATATGTGGGTTTCCGACATTTACAGCAGTTCCGCCAGAAAATTCGTTATTATTTGTGTCATTAATTTTAATTCCTAAATTATTGGTATTTAATTCTTTAGACAATGGAATCTCATCCCATTTTGTTTTTGCAACACCTATTTCTGTAGAAACCATTTTTTCTCCAACAATATTTGATTTTAATTTGCCAGATAAAGTTGTTAGGACAATTTCTTTTTTGTTATTTTCTTTGCCTAATAAATCAGCAATACATCGTGTACCATTTCCACACGCACCAGACATTCCTCCATCTGAATTATAAAATTCCAGTGAAGCATCTGAAATATCATTTTTTTTAATCAATATTAGTTGGTCGCAACCAATAAATTTTCTGTCACAAATCTTTATTATTTGTTCTTTCGTCAAATTTGTAATTGTTTGCCTATTATCTATGATGACAAAATCATTACCTAAACCGTCCATTTTAAAAGCTTTAATATCCATATATAGATATTTAACTTATTTATTGACTTTTTGAACCTCTATTATAGGTTGTTGCCGTTTCCGCAAAAACATTAACTTTGCGGTGTCTTTGGAAACAAAGAGATCGACACTAGTCAGCGAGGGTTCGCCCACTAGTGAGTTACTGCTATGCGTAATAAATATGTTTGAAAATTTAACAAATAAATTTGAAGAAATTTTTTCTTCTCTGAAAAAGGTACCTTCACTTGATGAAGCTCAAGTAGATGAAGGCTTAAGAGGCATTAGGCAAGCCTTGCTTGAAGCAGATGTCTCTTTGGATGTTGCAAAGGATTTTATTGAAAAAGTTAAGCCAAAAGCATTAGGCCAAGAGATAATAAGGTCTACCTCTCCTGGGGATATGGTTGTTAAAATTGTTTATGATGAGCTTGTAGACTTATTAGGTGTAACAAATAATGATATAAACTTAAACGCAGTACCACCTGTGCCAATGATGTTAGTTGGGTTACAAGGTTCTGGAAAAACAACAACAACAGCAAAATTAGCAAAATTTTTAGAAAATAATAAAAAGAAAAAAGTAATGATGGTCAGTCTAGATATTTACAGACCAGCCGCACAAGAACAACTTAGATTTTTAGGAGAACAAAATAATATTTTAACTTTACCTATTATAGAAGGTCAGCAACCTGCTGATATTTGTAGAAGAGCAATAAGTGCCGCTAATTTAAATGGAGCTGAAATAATTTTATTTGATACTGCTGGTAGAACTCAAATCGATTTACAAATGATGAGTGAGATTAAGCAAATTGAAGCTGTCATTAATCCAACAGAAACTTTCTTAGTTGCAGACTCTTTAACAGGTCAAGTTGCAGCTTCAGTGGCAAAAGAATTTAAAAATACAGTTAATTTATCTGGAATTATTTTAACTAGGGCTGATGGTGATGCAAGAGGTGGAGCCGCAGTGAGTATGAAATATGTTTCAAACGTTCCAATTAAATTTTTAGGGATAGGAGAAAAAATAGATAATCTTGAAGTATTCCATCCAGATAGAATTGCAAACAGAATACTTGGTATGGGGGATATCGTATCCCTTGTAGAAAAGGCAGCTCAAGATTTAGGAGAAGAAAATCTTAAACAAGCAGAGGAAAATTTAAAAAAAGGTCAATTCTCTATGGAAGATTATTTGTCTCAATTAAGACAAATGAAAAAAATGGGTGGCATTGAGGGAATTATGTCTTTTATGCCAGGAGTTTCTAAAATTAAATCCCAAATGGATTCAGCAGGAATTGATGAAAGTATAATTACTAAAAATGAAGCTATTATTTTATCAATGACAAAAAAAGAAAGAGAGAACCCAAAAATAATAGATGGTTCTAGAAAAAAAAGAATTGCTAATGGCTCTGGCACAGATCCGGCCACTATCAATAAATTGCTTAAGCAATTTAAAATGATGTCTGAAATGATGAAAAAGATGTCAAAAGGAAATCTGAAAGGTATGTCTGATAAAGGTATACCGCCAGAGCTATTTAACCAATTAAAGTAAAAAAGGAGAATAAATGTTAAAATTAAGATTATCAAGAGGTGGAACAAAAAAACGTCCTGTTTATAAAGTTGTTGTTGCCGACAGTCGTTTTGCAAGAGATGGAAGATTTATAGAAAAGGTTGGTTTCTTTAATCCCCTATTACCAAAAGAGAAAAAAGAAAGAGTGGGCCTAGAAGCTGAGAGAATTAAATATTGGCTTGGTCAAGGAGCTCAACCAACAACTAGAGTAGCAAGAATTTTAGGTGAGAACGAACTAATGCCTATGCCTGCAAATGGAAATAATCCAAATAAAGCAGTGCCAAAAAAAGAGAGAAATAAAAAAGAAGAGAATAATAAAGAAGCTCCTAAAGAAGAAGCTCCTAAAGAAGAAGCGGCTCCAGCAGCAGAAGCTCCTAAAGAAGAAGTTCCTAAAGAAGAAGCGGCTCCAGCAGCAGAAGCTCCTAAAGAAGAAGTTCCTAAAGAAGAAGCTCCTAAAGAAGAAGCGGCTCCAGCAGAGGAAAAAAAATAATTTAAAGATTATTTATGTGGCAAGCTCAAGTGTTTACACTTTATCCAGAGGTTTTTCCTGGTCCTTTATCTAAAGGACTTTATGGAAAAGCTTTATCAAATAATTTATGGAAACTTAAAGTTGTAAATATAAGAGATGCAGCTGGTGATAAACACAAAACAGTAGATGACACACCTTATGGGGGTGGTTCAGGGATGTTGTTAAAAGCAGATGTTCTTGCAAAGTCTTTGGATGAAAACAAAAATGAGAGTGAGAGAATTTTATACTTATCACCAAAAGGAAAAAAATTTGATCAAAATTTAGCAAAAGAGCTAGCTAATGAAAAATCTCTGTCTTTAATTTGTGGTCATTTTGAAGGTGTGGACGAAAGAATACTTTCAACAAGAAATATTGAGGAAATTAGTATTGGAGATTATGTTTTGTCGGGCGGTGAGTCAGCAGCATATGTAGTTATAGATAGTATTTTAAGACTGTTGCCAGGTGTTTTAGGAAATGAAAACTCTAAATTAGATGAAACTTTTGAAAATGGTCTTCTAGAGTACCCTCAGTATACAAAACCTCAAATTTGGGAGGAAAAAGCTGTGCCAGACGTGCTATTATCAGGTGATCATAATAAAATTAAACACTGGCGTTTATCTCAATCTGAGGCTATAACACGCGTCCGAAGACCAGATTTATGGGAAAAATATAAGAAGAATTAACTTGATAAATATTAACATGAAAACAATTGAAGAAATAAACCGGCATAACGTTAACAAAATTCTTTCAGAGAAAAAAATTCCAGAATTTTATCCTGGAGATGTTGTTAAAGTTGGAGTGAGAATTACCGAGGGTAAAAAAGAAAGAATTCAATATTTTGAGGGAGTGTGTATTGCTAAAAAAAGCAGAGATCTAAACTCATCTTTTACAGTTAGAAAAATTTCCTTTGGAGAGGGTGTTGAGAGAACTTTCCCATTATTTGGAACTTTAATTGATTCAATTAAGGTTATTAGATCAGGTAAAGTAAGAAGAGCAAAACTTTATTATCTAAGAGACAGAACTGGTAAATCAGCAAGAATTGCAGAAAAAATTAGAAAAAAAATTGGTATTGATATAGAGGCAAAACCAGAAACTGTTACAGAGGAAAATGTAGCTCCTGCAGTAGAAGCTCCTAAAGCAGAAGCAGCACCTAAAGAAGAGGCGGCATCAGCAGCAGAGGCTCCTAAAGCAGAAGCAGCTCCTAAAGAAGAGGCGGCATCAGCAGCAGAGGCTCCTAAAGAAGAACAAAAATCAGAAAGCTCTACAGAAAAAAAATAACTTTTTTTTCAATGTCTACAACATTATACGATAAAATTTGGAACGATCATCTAGTTGATCAACAAGATGATGGTACATCTTTACTTTTTGTAGATAGGCATTTAATTCATGAGGTGACAAGCCCCCAAGCTTTTGAAGGATTAAGAAATTCTAATAGAAAAGTTAGACATTCAAATTTAACTTTAGCAGTTGCAGATCATAATGTTCCAACAACTGACAGATCAAAAGGTATTTCAGATGAAGAGTCAAAAATTCAAGTAGATACTTTAGAGGCAAATTGTAAAGAATTCGGTGTTAAGTTATTTGGTATGGATGATAAGAGGCAAGGTATAGTTCATATCATAGGACCTGAACAAGGTTTTACTCAACCAGGTACAGTTATTGTTTGTGGAGACAGTCATACCGCAACGCATGGAGCATTTGGTGCTTTAGCATTTGGAATAGGCACTTCAGAAGTTGAACATGTTTTAGCAACCCAAACATTAGTTCAGAAGAAAGCTAAAAATTTTAGAATTAATGTTAATGGTGAACTTCCTTTAGGAGTTACTTCTAAAGATGTAATACTTCAAATAATTGGAAAAATAGGTACAGCAGGTGGAACAGGATCTGTTGTGGAATATGCTGGAGATTTAATAAGATCTTTAAGTGTTGAGCAAAGAATGACTATTTGCAATATGACAATTGAAGGTGGTGCAAGAGCAGGATTAATTGCACCAGATGAAAAAATTTTTGAATATTTAAAAGGAAAACCAATGTCACCAAAAAGTGAAAATTGGGATAAAGCTTTGAACTATTGGGAAACTTTAAAAACAGACTCTGATGCTAGTTTTGATAAAGAAATTAGCCTTAATGCAAATGAAATTTTACCCATGATTACATGGGGTACGTCACCACAAGATGTAATAACAATTGATGGAAAAGTTCCAAATCCAAATAATGAGACTGATGAAGATAAAAAAAATTCAATTGAAAGAGCTTTAAAGTATATGGGTTTAAAACCTGACATGGCAGCCACAGATATAAAAATAGATAAAGTATTTATTGGTAGTTGTACTAATGGCAGAATAGAAGATTTGAGAGAAGCAGCAAAAATCGTAAAAGATAAAAAAGTATCATCGCATGTTAATGCTATAGTAGTTCCAGGCTCAGGCTTAGTTAAAGAACAAGCAGAGCAAGAAGGACTAGATAAAATTTTTGTTAGCTCAGGTTTTGAATGGAGAGAACCAGGTTGCTCTATGTGTTTAGCGATGAATGCCGATAAATTAAAGCCAGAAGAAAGATGCGCCTCTACATCAAATAGAAATTTTGAGGGAAGACAAGGTAGAGGTGGTAGAACCCATCTAGTTAGTCCAGGAATGGCTGCAGCAGCTGCAATTTCAGGTAATTTAGATGATGTCAGAAAGTATCAAAATTAAATGCAAAAATTTAATAAATTAAAAAGTATCCCAGCCTATTTACCAATTGTAAATATTGATACAGATATGATAATTCCAAAACAGTTTTTAAAAACTATCAAAAGAACTGGACTCGGAAAAAATTTGTTTTTTGAAATGAGATATGATGATCAAGGTAAAGAAATAAATGATTTTGTGTTAAACAAAGATCCATTTAATCAATCTAAAATTTTAATTGCTGGAAAAAACTTTGGATGTGGTTCATCAAGAGAACATGCTCCTTGGGCTTTATTAGATTTTGGAATTACTTGCGTAATAAGTTCAAGTTATGCAGATATTTTTTTTAGTAATTGTTTTAAAAATGGAATTTTGCCTATAATCCTTGAAGAAGAAAAAATAAAAGAGCTATCTGAATACGCAAATAGACAAGAAGAAATTTCTATTGATTTGCAAGAGGAAAAAATAGTTTATGGAAATAATGAGCTAAAATTTGAAGTTGATCCATTTAAGAAAAAATGTTTATTAGAGGGGCTTGATGATATCGCTTTATCACTAAAAAAATCAGAAAAAATAGAAAAGTTTGAAACAAATTTAAAAAACGAAAAGCCTTGGGTATTTAATGATTAAAGTAAAAAAAAGAAAAATACTTTTACTTCCTGGTGATGGTATTGGTCCAGAGGTAATAGCTGAGGTAAAAAAAATCATTAACTGGTTTAATGATAAAAAATCCTTAGATTTTGAAATTGATCAGGAGCTAGTTGGTGGTTGTTCTTATGATAAACACGGTACCCCAATCACTGATGAGGTTTTTTACAAAGCACTAGAAAGCGAAGTAATTATGCTTGGAGCAGTTGGTGGTCCTACATGGGATAACCTAGAATTTTCCAAAAAACCGGAAAGAGCATTATTAAAACTCAGAAAAGAATTAAAGCTTTTTGCTAACTTAAGGCCTGCAATTTGTTTTAAACAATTAGTCGATGCTTCAACCCTAAAGCCAGAGGTAGTTTCAGGACTAGATATAATGATAGTAAGAGAGTTAACGGGCGGTATATATTTTGGTGAACCTAGAGGAATTAAGCCAATTGAAAATGGAGAAAGAAAAGGAATTAATACTCACACTTATACGACTAGTGAAATTACTAGAGTAGCTAGGATCGCTTTTGATTTAGCTAGAAAAAGATCAAATAAAGTTACTTCTTGTGAAAAATCAAATGTGATGGAAGCAGGACAATTGTGGAAAGAAGAAGTTCAAGAACTTCATGAAAAAGAATACAAAGATATAGAATTAAGTCATATGTTAGCAGACAATTGTGCTATGCAGCTTTTAAGAAATCCAAAACAATTTGATGTAATTGTAACAGATAATTTATTTGGAGATATGTTGTCAGACCAAGCTTCAATGTTAACGGGATCTTTAGGTCTTTTACCTTCAGCATCTTTAGGCGCAAAAAATAAAGATGGTGAGATGAGAGCAATGTACGAGCCTATACACGGGTCAGCTCCAGATATAGCTGGTAAAGGGATAGCAAATCCAATTGCTTCTATTTTGAGCTTTGCTATGGCACTAAGATATTCTTTAGATCTTGATAAAGAAGCAGATATTTTAGAAAAAGCAGTTCAAGATGTTTTGAATGATGGGTTAAGAACTAAAGATATAATGTCAGAGGGTATGAAAGAGATTTCCACGTCAGCAATGGGTGATGCGATAATTTCAAAATTGCAATAAAACTAGAATTATTCTAAGCTTTAAATATGCCAAGTTATACTGCACCAGTAAAAGATATGATGTTTCTCTTTGAAAAATTAAGAGATAATAAGAATTATAATGAGCTTGAAAAATATAATGAGGTGAGTGCAGATCTTGTTAAAGATATTTTAGAAGAAGCAGCTAAAATAAATCAAAATTTAATTTTACCTCTTGCTAAAGCAGGTGACGAAAATCCAGCAATTTTAGAAAATGGTGTTGTCAGAACACCACCGGGTTACAAAGAAGCATATCAGAAATACATTGAAGATGGTTGGACGTCGTTGTCTTGTGACCCTAAATATGGAGGCCAAGGAATGCCAAAAACAGTAAGCGCATTCTTTGATGAAATGCTTTCCTCAGCCAGTTTGTCATTTAAATTATATAGTGAACTTAGTATTGGCGCCTATAATTGTATTAATCATCATGCTTCAGATGAAATTAAAGATAAATATTTACCAAAGATCGTCGAAGGTAAATGGAGTGGCACTATGTGTTTAACAGAACCAGTCTGTGGTACAGACTTAGGTTTGTTAAAAACTAAAGCCATCAAACAATCTGATGATACTTATAAAATTAGTGGTCAAAAGATTTTTATAACTTCTGGTGATCATGACTTAACTGAAAATATTATTCATTTAGTTTTAGCAAGATCAATAGACTCTCCTGCGGGCACAAAAGGAATTAGTTTATTTTTAGTACCAAAATTTATTGTAAATGAAGATGGTAGTGTTGGTCAAAGAAATGGAATTTCAACAGGATCTATAGAGAGCAAAATGGGAATAAAGGGTTCAGCAACATGTGTGTTAAATTTTGATGAAGCAACTGGTTATATGATTGGTAACAAAGACAAAGGTCTTAGTGCTATGTTTACCATGATGAACCTTGAGAGAATAGTGGTAGGAATTCAAGGTTTAGGAATTTCTGAAATTGCGTATCAAAACTCACTTGCTTATGCAAAAGAGAGAAAGCAAGGAAAAACAAATAATTCAAAATCTACAAATGGTGCAGACTTTATAATTGATCATGCGGATATTAGAAGATCTTTACTTAATATGAAGTCAATTATTGAAGGAGAAAGAGCTTTATGTTTTTGGTTATCACAACAAACTGAGGTGAGTCTTTATCATCCAGATGAAAAGATTAAACAAGAAGCTTTGGACTATGTTTCATTGATGACACCAGTTGTTAAATCATTATTTACAGATTTAGCTATGGAAATTACGAACGACGCGATGCAAATACATGGTGGATATGGGTACACTAAAGACCAAGGAATAGAGCAATTATATAGAGATAATCGTATTACGCCAATCTATGAAGGAACAAATTCTGTTCAGGCAGCAGATTTAGTATTTAGAAAATTATCAAATAAAAATGGTGATGTTATAAATAAATTTTTAGATATGATTAAATCTGAATGTGATAGTAAAAATGAAAAAGTAAAAACATTTTCAAAAGAATTAAATCATTATTTAGATATTTTATCTAAGTTTACCGACTGGATTAAGGATAAACATAAAATCGAAAAAGACGATGTTAGTGCTGCAGCAAATGATTATTTGAGAAGTCTGGGATATGTTTCAATTGCTTATGCTTGGATCAAAATCTTAGATGTAAGTTTTAATGATTTTGAAAAAAATAAAGAATTTTATAGTGATAAAATAAATACAGCAAAATTTTATTTTGATAAGGTGTTGCCTAGAGCTGAGTATCATTACAAATCTGCAATTTCTGGAAGTTCTAATATAATGAATTTTAAGTTTAATTAATAATGAATCATTACGAGACAAATTTAGATAAAAATAAAGCTAACTACGTACCGCTTACTCCATTAACGTTTCTTAAAAGAGCAAGGGAAATTTACCCAAATTATGAAGCTATAATTTATGAAGATAGGAAATATACTTGGAATGAAGTTTACAAAAGAGCTGTAAAATTTGCTAGTGCACTGTCAAAAATTGGAATTAAAAAAGGAGATACTGTTTCATTCTTAGCCTTTAATACACCAGAGATTTTCGAAGGACATTACTCAGTACCCATGGCAGGTGCAGTATTAAATACAATTAATATAAGATTAGATGCAAATACAATTTCATATATTTTAGATCACAGTGATGCAAAGGTGCTAGTAGTTGATAGACAATTACATGGAGAAGTTAAGAAAGCATTAAAAACTTTAAATAAAAAAATTATAATAATTGATATAGATGATAAAAATGCTGATCAATCGAAATTAGAAAAAATTGGCGATTTAGAATATGAGAGTTTCTTAAATACAGGCGATGAAAATTTCGATTGGCAAATGCCAGAGGATGAATGGCAAGCAATATCATTAAGCTATACATCAGGTACTACAGGAAATCCCAAAGGAGTAGTTTATCATCATAGAGGTGCATATTTAATGTCCACAGGAAGTTCGGTAGCTTGGAACATGCCAAATAGATTAAATTTTTTAACAGTGGTTCCAATGTTTCATTGTAATGGTTGGTGTTATCCATGGACAGTTCCAATGTTAAATGGAAGGACAATTTGTTTAAGAAATATTGACATAAAAAAAATTTTTGAATTAATCGATAAATATGAAGTAACTCATTTTGGCGGTGCCCCAATAGTATTAAATATGATTACAGGAGCTCCTGAAAGTGACAAAAAAAAATTAAAACAAAAGGTTTATGTTTTGACTGCTGGAGCGCCACCACCAAGTATAATTTTCAAAAAAATGAGAGCATTAGGTTTTGAAGTTATGCATGTGTACGGTTTAACCGAAACTTATGGACATGTTACTCAGTGTGCGTGGAATGATGAATGGAACAATTTTGATGAGGAAAAACAAAATGAAATTAAGGCTAGGCAAGGTGTGAGATATCCAAATACTGAAGGTGTAGTTGTTTTGGATCCAGAAACAATGAAAGAAGTTCCTAAAGATGGAAAAACTATTGGTGAAATTATGATTAGAGGGAATGTCGTAATGAAAGGTTACTTTAAAGACAAAGATGCTACCAATAAAGCTATGAAAGATGGATGGTTTCATAGTGGTGATTTAGCTGTAATGCATCCTGATGGGTATGTAAAAATACAAGATAGATCAAAAGATATAATTATTTCTGGAGGAGAAAATATTTCTTCAATTGAAATAGAAAATACACTTTCTAAACATCCATCAGTTTCTATTGCTGCAGTTGTTGCCAAACCAGATGAAAAATGGGGAGAAGTTCCTTGCGCATTTATTGAAATGGTTAAAGATAAGCCGGTATCAGAAAAAGAATTAATTGATTTTTGTAAAGAAACTTTAGCGGGATTTAAAGTTCCTAAGAAGGTTGTGTTCTGTGATTTGCCAAAAACTTCAACAGGAAAAATACAAAAGTTTGAATTAAGAAAACAAGTTTAGGTAATTTTTGAATTTTCAATTGGAAAATAAAAATGTTTATGCGTCTGATGCAGGACAGGGCATTGATCAAAATAAAGAAACACTAGTATTTCTTCATGGAAGTGGTCTTTCGCATATTGTTTGGTCTCTAACTGAACAGTTTTTTTCAAATAATAATTTTAACGTATTATCTATTGATTTACCTGGGCACGGTAATTCTGATGGCCCTTGCTTAGATAGTATTGAAAAAATAGCTGATTGGTTGGAACAGGTTTTTAATAAACTAAATTTAAATAATTTAATTTTAATTGGTCATTCTCAAGGTTGCTTGGAGATACTTGAATATGCTCATAAATATAAAAATAGATTAAAAAAGTTAGTTTTTATCGGTGGGTCAAATAAGATGCCAGTTCATCCAGATTTAATTGATCTAGCAAAAAATGGGGACTCCGATGCTGTTAAATTAATGATGAAGTGGGGTTATGAAGGTTCAAAAAGATTTATTGGAGGTAACCCAGTAGAAAAAATAATACAATCACCTCGAGACATAAGAGACATACTGGCTGTGGACCTTGTTGCATGTAACAATTACAAAAATGGTTCTGATGCTGCTAAATTAATTGAATTTCCATCGATGCTAATTTTTGGTTCTTTAGATAAGATGGTGAATCTAGAAGCTGGAAAAAAATTCTCCAGTCTTATTTATAATTCATCTACACATATAATCGAGGGTTGTGGCCACATGATTATGATTGAAAAAGCATTTGAAATGAGAGACAAGGTTTTAGAATTTTTGAAAAAATGAAAAACTTTTTAATTGCAAAATCAAGAAGACTTAGAGGTACACCATATACTTCTCGAATTGAAGAACAAGGTGTTACAGCTTATACAATTTATAACCATATGTTGCTTCCAGCTGCCTTTGGTTCAATAGAAGACTCTTATCATCATTTAAAAGAGCATGTTCAAATATGGGATGTAGCAGCAGAAAGACAGGTAGAAATTTCAGGAAAAGATGCTCCAAAATTAGTTCAGTTAATGACTTGTAGAGATTTATCAAAATCTAAAGATGGAAGGTGTTATTATTGTCCAATTATAGATGATAATGCTGGATTAATTAATGATCCAGTTGTTTTAAGAATAAATGAAAATAAATGGTGGATTTCTATCGCTGATACAGACGTAATATTATTTGCGAAAGGATTAGCAATTGGAAATAAATTTGATGTTGAAATTATAGAGCCCAAAGTTGATATCATGGCCGTGCAAGGCCCAAAATCATTTAAGTTAATGGAAAAAGTATTTGGAGAACAGATCACAAAATTAAAATTTTTTGGTTTTGATTATTTTGATTTTGGTGGGGCAAAGCATCTTATTGCACAATCTGGATGGTCTAAACAAGGAGGTTATGAAGTATATGTCCAAAATACTGAAGCAGGCCTAAAACTATATGATCATTTATTTGAAATTGGAAAAGAATTTAATATTAAACCGGGGTGTCCTAATTTAATAGAACGAATCGAAAGTGGACTGTTATCTCATGGCAATGATATGGATAACGGAGATAATCCTTATGAATGTGGTTTTGATAAATATGTAAACATAGATAGTGAAATTATTTTTTTAGGAAAAGAAAAATTAAAGAAAATAAAATCTGAAGGTATAAAAAGAAAATTAATGGGTGTTAAGTTAGATTTGGACAAAATAAGTTTAACAGGATCTTTAGATCTGACTGATGATAATAAAAAAATCATTGGAGAACTGAGATCAGCCTGTTATTCGCCACATTTTAAAAAAGTAATTGGTATTGCTATGATGAAAAAATCGCATTGGAATATAGACCAAGACGTAAAAGCTGGCATAAATGGTGATATTTATAGTGGTAAAGTTTGCGATTTACCTTTTATTTAGTATAACAACTTTAAAATGAACATAGCTATAGTAGGTGCAACAGGAAATGTTGGGAGGAAAACTCTTGAAGTATTTAATAAAAAGAACTTCAAGTTTGATAATCTATATTTAGTTGCATCAGAAAAAAGTGCAGGAAAAAAAATCTCTTTTAGAGATAAAGAGTACGAAATTGAGAATTTAGATACATATGATTTTTCAAAAGCAGATATAACTTTTTTTGCAGCAGGAGGAAAAATTGCTGAAAAATTTGCAGAAAAGGCCGCCAAACATACAATCGTAATAGATAATTCAAGTTTTTTTAGGATGGATCCAGATGTTCCATTAATCGTTCCACAAGTTAATGCATCTGATATTAAAAAAATGAAAAAAAACATAATTGCAAATCCAAACTGCTCTACAGCTCAATTAGTAATTGCACTTAAACCTCTGCATGATTTATTTAAAATAAAAAGAGTAGTGGTATCAACTTACCAATCAGTTTCAGGTGGTGGTAAAGATCCAATGGATGAATTAGTTGAACAAACTAAAAAATATTTAGAAGGTAAAAAAATTGAGTCAAAAAATTTTACTAAACAAATAGCATTTAATATAATTCCGCACATTGATGTATTTGCTGATGATGGATATACCAAAGAAGAATTAAAAATGACAAATGAAACAAAAAAGATTTTAGATGAAACAATTGAACTTACAGCAACATGCGTAAGAATTCCTGTATTGGTTTCTCACTCTGAGGCTGTAAATATAGAGTTTGAAAAGCCATTTAATTTAGAAAAAGTTAGGGAAGCTCTAAGTAACGCTGAAGGATGTGAAGTTATAGATAAAAGAGAAAACGGAGGTTATAGCACACCACTAGAAGCCACAGGAAAAGATGAGACTTATATTTCAAGAATTAGAGAAGATAAAACAAAAGAGAATTCTATTAATTTATGGATAGTATCAGACAATTTATTAAGAGGTGCAGCTCTGAATTCTGTCGAAATTGCAGAGACAATAATTAATTCAAAATAGGCAATGGAAAATAAACCACTATCACCACATATACAAATTTATAAATGGCATATTTCATCTCTAGTATCTATTTCTCATAGGATTACTGGAATAATAAATATTCTAGCAATAACATTGATGTGTATTTGGTTTGCATTAATTCTTTTAGGTGAGAGTAATTATGAAATAATTAAAATTTTTTTACAAACCTTTGTTGGAAAATTTATTTTGATTGGAATTACGTGGTCATTTAGTTTTCAAATGTTAAGTGAAATTAGACACTTGATTATGGATTTAGGTTATGGTTTTGATTTAAAAATAACTAAGATTACAGGCTTAATAGTTATTTTTGGTTCATTAATTTTAACTATCTTGATTTATTTAATTGGTAGAGGTTTAAATTAATGATCCCAGCAACAAAGAAATGGTTATTTTTAAAAGCAAGCTCGGTAATTTTATTACCATTAATGTTTTGGTTCATTATTAATTTAGTAAATGTGTATGATAAAAACTATCAAGATCTAGTTGAGTTTTTAACTACCCAACCTTCAAAATTCTTAATTAGTTTATTTTTGGTATTTGCATATTTTTTCTCTGCTTTGAGCATAAGTGAGGTTTTTGAAGACTATATCAAAGAAGAAAAAACCAAAAATGCCGCAAACAAAGCTCTTAATTTTTTTGCTATAATAATTCCATTTATTACAATATTTGTAATATTTAATTTAAACACATGAAAGCATACGAAATAATTGATCATGAGTACGACGTTGTTGTACTTGGAGCAGGTGGTTCAGGATTAAGGGCAGCTGTAGGGCTTAGTGAGGCTGGCCTAAAAACAGCATGTATTTCAAAAGTATTTCCAACAAGGAGCCATACATCTGCTGCACAAGGAGGTATATCAGCTGCACTTGGTAACATGGGTGAAGATGACTGGCGATGGCATATGTACGATACTGTAAAAGGTGCAGATTGGTTAGGTGACCAAGATAGTATTGAATATTTATGTAAAGAAGCTCCCAAAGCAGTTTTAGAATTAGAGAAATATGGTGTTCCTTTTAGTCGAACTGATGAAGGAAAAATTTATCAAAGACCGTTTGGTGGTATGACTAAAAACTATGGAAACGGAATAGTACAAAGAACATGTGCTGCTGCAGATAGAACAGGACATGCAATATTGCATACTCTTTATGGACAGGCATTAAAACATAATACAGAATTTTTTATTGAGTATTTTGCTTTGGACCTGTTAATGAAAAATGGAGAATGCAAAGGATTAATTGCTTGGAATTTAAATGATGGAACAATTCACAGATTTAGAGCTCACACTGTTATCATAGCAACTGGAGGATACGGAAAAGTTTATTATTCAGCAACTTCTGCTCATACTTGTACAGGAGATGGTAATGCTATGGTTTTAAGAGCTGGATTGCCACTTCAGGATATGGAGTTCGTACAATTCCATCCAACAGGAATATATGGTCACGGTACTTTAATAACAGAGGGCGCACGTGGAGAAGGAGGATATCTTACGAATTCTAAAGGTGAAAGATTTATGGAAAGATATGCACCGAATGCAAAAGATTTAGCTTCTAGGGATGTAGTAAGTCGATCTATGTCAATTGAGATTAATGAGGGAAGAGGTGTTGGAAAAGATCAAGATCATGTTCATTTAAATTTAAGTCATTTAGATAAAGAAATTATTGAGAGTAGGCTACCTGGAATAACTGAGGCAGCAAGATTATTTGCAAATGTAAATGTCACAAAAGAACCAATTCCTGTTGTACCAACAGTCCATTATAACATGGGAGGTATTCCTACTAATTATAAAGCTGAAGTGTTAACTGTTAATGGTTCAGAAAAAACTGTGCCTGGATTAATGGCTATTGGTGAAGCTGCATGTGTATCTGTACATGGGGCAAACAGACTTGGATCTAATTCTTTAATAGATTTGGTAGTCTTTGGAAGATCAGCAGCAAAGAGAGCAGCTGAATTAATAACACCAGGAACACCACATGAAGAAATTCCTGTGTCTGAAACCCAAAAATGTTTAGATAGATTTGATAAGTTAAGAAATGCCAAAGGCGAAAATAGTACTGCAGATTTGAGGCTATCGATGCAAAAAACTATGCAGTCTAAATGCGCTGTATTTAGAACAGAAAAAAATTTGAAAGAAGGTGTAGATGAAATTAGAAAAACTTATGATGGTATAGACTCAATTTCTGTTAAAGATAGATCTTTAGTTTTTAATACCGATCTAGTTGAAACATTAGAATTTGATAATCTAATAAGACAAGCCGTGACAACAGTGGATTCTGCATATCAAAGAAAAGAAAGTAGAGGTGCACATGCTAGAGAAGATTATCCAAAGAGAGATGATCAAAAATTTATGCAACACACTCTTGCTTGGTTTGATGGCAAAAATACCAAAATTAGTTACAGACCTGTACATCAATCAACTTTGACTACTGATGTACAATATTTTCCACCACAAGAACGGGTTTATTAATGGTCCAAATAAGCTTATCAAAAAATTCAGAAGTTAAAAAAGGAAAATATTTTGAGGATAAAACTGGATCAAAAAATTTAAGAAAAGTTAATATTTATAGATGGGATCCATCAACTGGAGAAAATCCAAGAATAGATACTTATGAAGTTGATATGGATAATTGTCCTTCAAAAGTTTTGGATATTTTAAATAAAATTAAAAATGAAATTGATCCCACATTAGCCTATAGGAGATCATGCGCTCATGGTGTTTGTGGTTCATGCGCCATGAATATGGGAGGTAAAAATGGACTAGCTTGTACAACTCCTCATGCAGAGATAGATGGTGACATTGATATTTATCCACTACCTCATTTAAAAGTTAAAAGAGATTTGATTGGTGATTTAGATGGCTTGTATAAACAATATCAATCCATTGAACCTTGGTTAAAAAATAATTCAACAAAACAAACAACAGAAATTTATCAGTCTAAAGAAGACAGAGCAAAACTTGATGGTGCTTACGAATGTATAATGTGTGCTTGTTGTTCTACATCTTGCCCGAGTTATTGGTGGAATGGAGATAAATATTTAGGTCCAGCAGTTTTGCTACAGGCATATAGATGGATCATTGATAGTAGAGATGAAGAGAGAAAAGCAAGATTAAAAAAAGTTGCAGATGAATTAAAATTATATAGATGTCATACTATTTTAAATTGCACAAATGCATGTCCTAAGGGCTTGAATCCAGCAAAAGCTATAGCTGAAATAAAAAAAATGTTAGCAACGGCTAATGTTTAAATAGACTATTCGATGTTTTTGATCTAAAACACCGTATTCATGAAATTAATAGAACACTTCGTAAACGGTAAAATAATTCCGGGATCTTCAGATAAAAAAGGGAAAGTTTTTAATCCAGCAACTGGTGAACAAGAGTCAGAGGTAAGACTTGCTTCAAAATCTGATTTAGACAGTGCTGTTGAGATAGCAAAAAAAGCATTTGAGACTTGGTCTTTAAAACCTTCATTACAAAGAGCTAGAATAATATTTAAATTTAAAGAATTAATTGAAAAAAATTCTGATGAATTGACTAAATTAATAGTTTCTGAACATGGAAAAGTTTATGAAGATGCAAGAGGTTCTCTAACTAGAGGACTTGAGGTAGTAGAATTTGCTTGTGGAATTCCGCATTTATTAAAAGGTGAGTTTTCTGAAAATGTGGGTACAAATGTTGATAGTTGGTCAATCAGACAACCATTAGGAGTTGTTGCAGGCATTACGCCATTTAATTTTCCTGCTATGGTACCAATGTGGATGTTTCCAATAGCAATAGCTTGTGGAAATACTTTTATTCTTAAACCATCAGAAAAAGACCCTTCTTGCGCAATAAGATTGGCTGAATTACTTTCTGAGGCTGGTCTTCCAGAAGGAGTATTCAACGTAATAAATGGAGATAAAGAAGCAGTTGATGCAATTTTAGAAAACAAAGATATCAAAGCTGTTAGTTTTGTTGGATCTACTCCTATTGCAAAATATATTTATGAAAATTCAGCTAAAAATGAAAAAAGAGTTCAAGCTTTAGGTGGAGCAAAAAATCACTTAGTTGTAATGCCAGATTGTGATTTAGATGGTGCAGTTAACGGTCTAATGGGTGCTGCTTATGGTTCAGCTGGAGAAAGATGTATGGCTCAATCTGTTGCTGTTGCCGTTGGAGACATTGGAGATGAACTTGTATCTAGATTATCAAAAAAAGCTGAAGCTTTAAAAGTTGGTCCTGGAATGGATAAAACATCAGAAATGGGGCCTTTAGTTACAAAAGAACATTTTGAAAAAGTAACAAGTTATGTTGATTTAGGTGTCGAGGAAGGTGCAAAGCTAGTTGTTGATGGCAGAGGTTTAAAACTTCAAGGTTATGAAAATGGTTTCTATATAGGTGGATGTTTATTTGATCATGTAAATAAAGATATGAGAATTTATAAAGAAGAAATATTCGGTCCAGTCTTATCAGTTGTTAGAGTAAAAACTTTTGAAGAGGCAGCAAAATTAATTAATGACCATGAGTATGGAAATGGAGTTAGTATTTACACAAGAGATGGTGATGCGGGCAGAACTTTTGCAAGTAAAATTCAAGTAGGCATGGTTGGTATTAATGTACCTATACCAGTTCCAATGGCATTTCACAGTTTTGGTGGTTGGAAAAGATCATTATTTGGAGATAGCGGAATGCATGGTATGGAAGGAATAAAATTTTATACTAAACTTAAAACAGTAACATCTAGATGGCCTTCAGGTGTCCGATCAAATGCGGAATTTGTTATGCCAACAATGAAATAAAGGAAATAAATGACAAAAATATCTTTAATTGGTGCAGGCCAAATAGGTGGAACTCTTGCACATTTAATAGGAACAAAAGAATTAGTGAATGAAGTGGTTTTATTTGATGTAGCAAGTGGTATTGCAAAAGGAAAAGCATTAGATATTGCACAATCTTCATCTATAGATGGCTTCAATGTTAGGTTTTCAGGAACTGATAACTACGAGGATATTAAAGACTCAGATGTAATTATAATTACAGCAGGTGTTCCAAGAAAACCTGGAATGAGCCGAGATGATCTTCTTGGTATAAATTTAAAAATTATTAAACAAGTTGCTGAGGGGGTAAAGAAAAATGCTCCTAATGCTTTTGTGATTTGTATCACCAATCCTTTAGATGTTATGGTTATGGCGTTTCAAAAATTTTCAGGTTTGCCATCAAATAAAGTTGTTGGTATGGCGGGTATTTTAGATAGTTCGAGATTTAAATTATTTTTATCATTAGAACTAAATGTGCCTGTAAGAGAAATTGAGGCAATGGTTATGGGTGGTCATGGTGACACCATGGTTCCTATGCCAAGATTTACAAAAATTTCAGGCAAACCATTGTTAGATCTTGTAAAGGATGGAAAGATTTCTTCGGAAAGAGTTGAGGAAATTAATCAAAGAACAAGAGATGGTGGTGCTGAGATAGTTAAATATTTAGAAAAAGGATCAGCCTTTTATGCACCAGCAGCATCTGGCGTTCAAATGGCGGAGGCTTATTTAAATAACCAGAAAAAATTGTTACCTTGCGCTGTACAATTAAATGGAGAATACGGTGTGCAAAATGTTTATGCAGGTGTTCCTGTTATCATTGGAAAAGATGGCGTAGAAAAAATTGAACAGATTGATTTAGATGAAAAAGAAAAAAAAGAATTTATGCATTCAATAGATGCTGTCAAAGCTTTATGGGAAGCTGCATCTAAAATAGATCCTGATTTATCTAATTAATAATGAATATTCACGAGCATCAAGCTAAACAAATATTAAAAAAATATGGAGCAGTAGTTCCCGAAGGAGTATTTGCACTTGACGTCGATAAACTTATTGAAAAAGCAAAAGCGCTAAAAACTGAGAAATATGTACTTAAAGCACAAATCCATGCTGGAGGTAGAGGAAAGGCTGGTGGTGTAAAAATTTTAAATTCTATTGAGGAACTAACAGTAGCAGCTAAAGAATTACTAGGAAAAACACTGGTTACTCATCAAACTGGCCCTGAAGGTAGAGAGGTAAAAAGATTATACGTAGAAGAATCATCAAATATAGATAAAGAATTTTACTTATCGTGCCTGGTTGATAGGGCAAGTTCTAAAATTGCATTTATATCAAGTGACCAAGGAGGGATGGACATTGAAGAAGTTGCAAGTAGTTCTCCTGAAAAAATTATAACTACAAAAGTTGATATAGGTAATGAAATTTCTGGGTCAGATTGTGAAAAAATAATTAATATTTTTAATTTAAATGAAGATGCAAAAAAACAATCAATAACATTAATTAAATCAATATATAAAATGTTTGTGAGTACTGATGCTAATATGGTTGAAGTAAATCCATTAATTTTGACAAAAGAGGAAAAAATTGTTTGTTTAGATGCAAAAGTTAATTTCGACTCTAACGCTTTGTTCAGGCATCCAGAAATTGTTGAATTAAGAGATTTAAACGAGGAAGATCCTACCGAGATAGAAGCTAGCAAGCATGATCTTGCATATATCAAGCTTGATGGAAGTATTGGCTGTATGGTGAATGGAGCAGGATTAGCGATGGCAACAATGGATATAATTAAATTGTATGGCAAAGAGCCAGCAAATTTTTTAGATGTAGGCGGTGGTGCATCCAAAGAAAAAGTATCTGCTGCATTAAAGATAATTCTTTCAGATAAAAATGTTAAAGGTATTTTAATTAATATTTTTGGAGGAATTATGAGATGTGATGTCCTTGCTCAAGGAGTAGTTGATGCAGCTAAAGAAATTGATATTAGTGTACCTTTAGTTGTACGACTAGCAGGTACAAATTTTAAAGAGGGAAAAGAAATTCTTGATAATTCTGGATTAAAATTAATTTCTGCAGAAAATTTAGATGATGCTGCTCAGAAAATTGTTGAGGCGATAAAATAAAATGTCAGTTTTGGTAAATAAAAATACTAAGCTAATTTGTCAGGGATTTACTGGCGCGCACGGGACTTTTCATTCAGAGCAGGCTATAAAATATGGAACTAATCTTGTTGGTGGAGTTACACCAAATAAAGGTGGACAAAAACATTTAGACAGACCAGTTTTTAATAGTGTTTTAGAGGCAAAAAATGAAGTAGGAGCAGATGCAACTATGATTTATGTACCTGCTAAATTTGCAGCAGCAGCAATCATTGAGGCTATTGATGCATCAATTAAACTTATTGTTTGTATAACTGAAGGAATTCCAGTTCAGGATATGCTAAAGGTCAGACAAAAATTAAGTGGATCTAGTAGCAGATTAATTGGACCTAATTGTCCAGGAATAATTACGCCAGATGAATGTAAAATTGGGATTATGCCAGGAAGTATTCACAAAAGAGGAAGTGTTGGAATTGTATCGAGGTCAGGAACATTGACATATGAAGCAGTAGCTCAAACAACTGAAAATGGACTTGGTCAGTCAACTTGTATTGGTATTGGTGGTGATCCTATTAATGGAACAAATTTTATAGATTGTTTAGATTTATTTTTAAATGATGATGAAACAGAATCTATTTTAATGATAGGTGAAATTGGAGGAACAGCCGAAGAAGAAGCGGCTGACTTTATAAAAAATCATAAGATTAAAAAACCAATAGTTGGATTTATTGCTGGAATTACTGCTCCTCCAGGAAGGAGAATGGGGCATGCTGGTGCCATTATATCAGGTGGCAAGGGTGGAGCTGAAGATAAAATAAAAAAAATGGAAGAATGTGGTATTATAGTTGCTAAATCACCCTCAATAATTGGAAAAACTTTATTTAATAAACTGTCTAATTGAAAAATAATATTAGAGGGATATATTAAATAAAAAAGATGTCTTCATCAAAAAATCTTGATTTCGAAAAAACTTCATTTTTAAATAAGTCTAATAGTGCATTTATAGAAGAGATGTATTTAAAATTTGTTAATAAAGATGCAGATCTTCCAGAAAGTTGGGCAAATTATTTTGAGGGAATTGGCGAAGAATTAAATGTAATAGCTAAAGAAATTAATGGTCCATCTTGGGGACCTGCTAAAAAAAAAATTGACATTGATGAATTACAAAAAAAAATAGAAGAACAAGATACAAGTGATTTTGATAATATCAAATTAGACACTTCAGAAAAATTTAACTTTCAATTACTTGCTGACTCAAATAAGGATTCAATAAGTGCTGTAGCATTAATTAGAGCATATAGATTAAGAGGACATTTATTAGCAGATCTTGATCCTTTAGAAATGAGAGAGTCAGAGTATTTAGACGAACTTCATCCAGATTTTTATGGTTTCAAAAAAGAAAATTATGATAAGAAAATTTTTCTAAATGGTGTAATTAACCGTAAGTATGCAAACATAAGAGAAATACTTAAGTTTATGAAGAAGACCTATTGTGGAAAAATAGGTTATGAGTTCATGCATATTTCAAATCCAGCTGAAAGAAAGTGGTTTAGAGACAGAATAGAGCAAGATAAAAATGCGCTTCAATTTACAAAAAATGGTAAAGAAGCAATTTTAAATAAATTAGTTCAGGCAGAGGGATTTGAAAAATTTTTAGCTACCAAGTATGTGGGAACAAAAAGGTTTGGTTTAGATGGTGGCGAAAGTTTAATACCTGCTCTTGAACAAATAATAAAAATTGGTGGTCAAAATAATATTAAAGAAGTTAAAATAGGCATGTCTCATAGAGGCAGACTTAATGTTTTGGCAAATGTTTTACAAAAATCCTACAAAAGAATTTTTAATGAATTTGCTGGTGAGTTTAGTTCTGACACTGAAGATGGCGCTGGAGATGTAAAATATCATCTTGGAGCATCATCTGACAGGGAATTTGATGGAAACTCAGTACATGTAAGTTTAACAGATAATCCTTCTCATTTGGAAGCTGTTAACCCAGTTGTTTTAGGACAGACGAGAGCCAAACAATTTTTCCACAAAGACCGTGAAAGAAATAAAGTTATCCCTATTCTTATTCATGGGGATGCAGCTTTTGCAGGCCAAGGAGTTGTGGCAGAATGTTTTGCAATGTCTGGACTGCCAGGACACAACACTGGAGGAACAATTCATATAATTGTTAATAATCAGATAGGATTTACTACTAGTCCAAGATTTGCTAGGTCTTCACCTTATCCATCTGATGTTGCGAAAATGGTAGAGGCACCAATTCTTCATGTTAACGGAGATGATCCAGAAGCAGTTGTTTATGCGACCAGAATAGCAACAGAATTTAGATTAAAATTTAATAGAGACGTAGTAGTAGATTTAATTTGTTATAGAAGATTTGGACATAACGAGGGAGATGAGCCTTCATTTACTCAACCTTTAATGTATAAAAAAATTAAATCTCACCCCAGTGTTTACAAAATTTATGGAAATAAATTGGTAAACGAAAAATCTATATCTCAAGAATTACTAAATCAAAATGTTAAATCATTTAAGGATTTACTTGATGAACAATATAAAAGCGCAAAAGATTATAAACCTAAAATAGAATGGTTTGAGGGAACGTGGTCAAGATATAAGCCTGAAAGAGGTAAAGATAAAAGAGGTATAACAGGTTATGACGAAAATAAATTAAAAATAATTTCAAATAAAATAAATAGTATCCCTGATGAAAAAAATATTCACAAGACTATCACTAAAATATTTAATGCCAGAAAAGAAAGTATAGAAAAAGGTACTGGTATTGATTGGTCTTCAGCAGAGGCTTTAGCGTTTGGATCTTTGCTCGAAGAGGGATATCCAGTTAGACTTGTAGGACAAGATTCTGGAAGAGGGACATTCAGTCAAAGACATTCTGTGTTGAGAAATCAAATAGATAATTCTAGGTACATTCCTCTTAATAATATTTCTAATAATCAAAATCAATTTGAAGTAGTTGATAGTTTTTTGTCTGAACTTGCAGTTTTGGGCTTTGAATACGGTTATAGTCTAGTAGAGCCAAATACCCTTACTCTTTGGGAGGCACAATTTGGTGACTTTGCAAATGGTGCTCAAGTAGTAATTGATCAATTTATTGCATCTGGTGAGAGAAAATGGAATAGAGCTTCTGGTATAGTAATGTTATTGCCTCATGGATATGAAGGACAAGGACCAGAGCATTCATCAGCAAGGCTAGAAAGATTTTTGCAACTTTGCTCTAACGATAATATGCAAGTAATGAACTGCACAACTCCAGCAAATTATTTTCATGCTTTAAGAAGACAAATGCATAGGAATTTCAGAAAGCCACTAGTCATAATGACACCAAAATCCTTATTAAGGAATAAATATTGTGTTTCAAATTTGGAAGATTTTAACAAAAAAAATACTTTCCATAGAGTTTTGTGGGACCATGCTATTGATCCCAAGTCTAAAGGATTTATAAAACTCAAAGAAAGCTCAAATATTAAAAAAGTAATTCTTTG
>CACJGD010000009.1 GCA_902592935.1 uncultured Pelagibacteraceae bacterium
CAAATGCTTGTGGAAAATTAGTTATAGCCGAACAAAACTGGGCATCTGCCGAGTTAATGGCGAACGTTGATAAAATCATTCTCGAAGAAGGATATGGATGTGACGTAGAATTAGTGCCTGGTGCTACAATGCCTACATTTACCTCAATGAATGATAAAGGAACACCTGACATGAACCCTGAGCAATGGGCAAATGCGGTTTACACTCCTTTGAAAAAAGCGGTAAGTGAAAAAAGATTAATTATTGCAAATAAAGCTCCAATTACCGGTCTTGGAGAAGGTTGGTGGTTGAATCCAGCAGCTTTAAAAAAACACCCAGAACTTAAAGGAATGACAGCTGTTCAAATTTTAGAACGTCCAGATTTGTTTCCTGATAAAGAGGACCCATCAAAAGGTGCTTTCATGGGATGTCCAGCGGGTTGGGGATGTCAATTAGCTAATGCAAATTTGTACAGAGCATTTGAAATGGAAAAAAAAGGTTGGAAACTTATTGATCCAGGTTCAGCTGCAGGTTTAGATGGTTCAATTGCTAAAGCGTCAGATTCTGGTGAGCCATGGTTTGGTTATTATTGGAATCCTACATCAATGGTTGGAAAATATAATTTACAACCAGTTGATTTTGGCGTTCCTTTTGCAGGAAGAGATAATTGGGATAATTGTATAACTCTTGCAGAACAAGATTGTGCAAATCCAAAACCAACAGCTTGGACAAAATCTGAAGTAAACTCAATTGTAAGTGCTAACTTTGCTAAAACTGGTGGAAAAGATGTGCTTAAATATGTTGAAAGCAGAACTTTTCCAGGCACAGTGATGAATGGAATGTTAGTTTACATGGCTGACAACCAAGCAAAAGGTTCTGATGCTGCTGTTGAGTTTTTAATAAAGCATGAAGATATTTGGACTAAGTGGGTATCTTCAGACGCTGCAAAAAAAATCAAAAAAAGTTTATAATTAACTTTAAATTACGAGCCTATTTAATATAGGCTCGTAAAAATTAATATTTATGGAATTTTTTACTGAATTTCCAGAACTGGGAAGAAGATCCCAAATGGAGCTAAGAAAGGGTATAGACTTAGCTTTTAGAAATTTTTCAAAAGAATATGGAGATAATATAGAAGCATTTTTTGATCCATTATTATTTTTTTTAGTATCATTAGAAAAATTATTATTATCTACACCATGGATAATAATTATTGGAACAATTTGTGGATTAGCCTGGTTAGGTTCAAGAAGTTGGAAATTAGTTGTAGGAAGTGCAATTGCTTTTTTATTAATTGGTTATTTTGGAATGTGGGAAGATTGTATGGCAACAGTTGCTATTATAACTGTTTGTACAATTATTTGTATCGTCGTTGGAATTCCAATAGGAATTGTAATGGCTAGATCTTCTAGAGCTGAAAAAGCTATACTTCCTGTATTGGACATGATGCAAACAATTCCTAGTTTTGTTTATTTGATCCCAATTTTGATGTTGTTAGGTATTGGAAAAGTTCCGGGATTAATCGCTGTTTGTGTCTATGCAGTTCCTCCAATTATTAGATTAACCAATCTAGGCATTAGAGAAGTAGATAAAGAGACTTTGGAAGCTAGCGAAGCTTTTGGAGCAACAACAGCACAAAAATTAAAATCTGTTCAAATTCCACTTGCTTTACCAACTGTTTTTGCTGGTGTAAACCAAACCATAATGATGGCTTTAGCTATGGTAGTTATTGCTTCTATGATAGGTGTGAAAGGCCTTGGTGTACCAATATTAAGAGCCGTTTCTAACCAATATTTAGCTCTTGGAATGATGAATGGATTGGCAATAGTTGCTCTCGCAATTGTCTTTGATAGGGTCACTCAAGAATATGGAAGAAGGATCCAAAAGCATAGAGGCCAGATAAAATAATAGATACTTTGTTATATCGAATTTTCTAGACTCATATTTCAAAATAAATAAATATCTTCACTATGAATTTTTCATTGGAAATAGGACCTAAAACTGAAGTTGATACAGTACCAGCATTGTCTGATGTTTACATTACAATGCTACCTGGAGGTGATTACAGAGAGACTGCTGATAAAGCAGTAGAGCTTGTAAAAAAAGGATTTAACCCTGTGCCTCATTTTCCTGCTAGATCAATGCATGATGAAAAAGAACTGAAAGATTATGTTTCTATATGCAAAGATGGAGGGGTAAAGCAAGCTTTAATTATTGGAGGTGGAAGAGAACCAGCTGGTAAATTTGATAGTTCATTTCAACTTTTAGAGACAGGGTATTTTGAAAAAATGAAAATAGGAATTGCTGGACATCCCGAGGGGAGTCCTGATATATCCGACTCAGAATTAGAAAAAGCTATGATAGATAAAAAGCCTTATGCTGATTACATTGTAACACAGTGGTTACTGGATCCTCAGCCTATTATAGATTTTATTTCTAAGCAAAGCGTACCAGTGCATGTGGGAATTACTGGGCCATTAAAAATATCTAGCTTAATCAAATTTGCTAATATTGTGGGGGCAAAAAATTCCTTAAACTTTCTTAAATCTAATTTTAGTAAGGCATTGGATTTATTGAAACCTAAAGACCCTAATGATTTAATTGGGAAAGTTAAATCGCATACTGATAACTTCCACATTTATACATTCGGCGGCTTGAAGGAAACTAACAAGTGGTTGAAGGAGAATAGTTATGTCTAAAGAATTTGACTATACTAAAGTACAACATGTTACTTCTGTTGATCAATCAGATAGAGAAGTACCATACAATTTAAGACAAAGTGGGCCAACTAAAGTTGAATTATTAATTTCAACAAGGGTAAGAAAGTCACCTTATTGGCATTTATCAATGCAGGCTGGTTGTTGGAGAGCAACTGTATACAATCGAATTTATCATCCAAGAGGTTATGTAAAACCTGAAGATGGTGGTGCAATGGTTGAGTACGATGCAATTGTTAACCATGTAACAATGTGGAACGTTGCTGTTGAAAGACAGATAAGAGTTAAAGGTCCGGATGCAGAAAAATTTACTGATTACGTTATAACCAGAGATGCAACAAAAATTTCTCCTATGAGAGCAAGATATGTAATTTTATGTAATGCTTATGGAGGAGTTTTAAATGATCCAATCCTTTTAAGAATTTCAAAAGATGAATTTTGGTTTTCATTATCAGACTCTGATATTGGAATGTATTTACAAGGCGTAAATGCAGATGGAAGATTTAATTGCACAATTGAAGAAATAGATGCATGTCCAGTACAAATTCAAGGTCCTAAATCAAAAGCTTTAATGCAAGACCTTTGCGGAGACCAAGTTGATTTTGATAATATGCCTTTCTATGGATTAGCAGAAGCAACAATAGGCGGAAGAAGTTGTGTTATTTCTCAATCTGGTTTTTCAGGTGAAGCTGGTTATGAAATATATTTAAGAAATGCAACTTTGTATGCTGAAGATATGTGGAATGCAGTTCTAGATGCAGGAAAAAAACATCAATTAATGGTTATTGCACCTGCACACCATAGAAGAATTCAAGCAGGTATTCTTTCTTGGGGACAAGATATGGATCAACAACATAATCCTTTTCAGTGTAATTTAGGTTATCAAGTTTCATTATCTGGTAAAGGTGAATGGAATAAAAAGGCTGATTATGTTGGTAAAGCTGCTTTGGAAAAAATGGGAGCGGATATAAAAGCCGGAAAAAAACCATATAAACTTCAATTGGTTGGAATGGAGTTAGGTGGTAAACCAATAGACGATTATGCGCCTGACTTTTGGTTAGTTTCACCAGAAAATGGAGGAGATCCAGTTGGATTTATTACCTCACCATGGTGGCATCCAGAAAAGAAAACCAATATTGCTATGGGATACGTACCGTTTGATGGAACTTTAAACCCTAATGGATTTCCAAAAAATAAAGTTGGAACTAAGTTTAAAATTCATCTTCCAGAAAAATACTCGGATACTCCAGGAACACCTGTAGATGCTGTAGTTGTGGATATTCCATTCAAAGAGTCTTTTAACGCAAATACAAGAGAAGTTGTAAAAGGCTAAAATTTACTAAGGGGGAGCTAATTTCAGCTCCCCTTTTCAATTCTAATGACCAAAAGTTTTCTAATAGCAGTTTGCATTATCATTGCTATTGCTTTAATAATATTTCCATTAATTGTTTCTTATAAGGCTCAAAAAAATAAAAATAAAAAAAATTAATGTTTGCTGAATTTTTAAATATAATTTTTAAATCAATAAAATTAGACAAAACTCTTTATTCGGACAATAAAAATTTTGGAGAAGCTTCAATATACTTTGCTGGGATTATAATGATACTAGATGGTATTGCTGGGGCAGTGGCGGCGAATACGATTATTAAAACAGCTATCGCAATGTCTGGTCTAACTGCAATAGTTACTTGGCTAATATGGGCAATTTTTATTTTTGTAATTGGAGTTAAATTATTTCCTGATAAGCAAACTAAAGTTTCGTTCAAAAAAGTTTTAACAGCAGTTGGTTTTGCTCATGCCCCTGGTTTATTAAGATTTTTTGCAGTCACACCAGATTTAATGATACCAATAATTTTTCTTACTCAGTTTTGGATTTTTGCAGGTTTAATAATTTCAACTAAACAAATATTAAGTTTAAAATCTAATTTTAAATCTTTTGGGATTGTCCTTTTATCATTTTTAATTATTGCATTTTTATCTATCTCATTTGTGATGAGTAGAATGAATATGCTTCCTGTTAGTCAAATTAGTTAAAGTGGAAAAATAGTCTTAGATACTTTACAAGATTTACATATTTTAAATCCAGTAAGAATTAAATTTTGAGTAACACTTTCGTCCTCCTCTTTGCATTCGTCACAAATATTGTTTAATTCTTCAGTATCTAACTTTAGATTTTTTTCATCAATTTTATCAATCATTATCAGTCAAACCAGCACCTGCTGCACCCTCTTTTAAACTGTCACTTTCCTCTACAAAAGTTTCTTCAGATAACCTGTATAAATTATTCCATTCATCGTCTGTAAAGTTATCTTCATTTTCAAGGAGATTTACTTCAATTATCTTTGCTATTTTCGGAAATTCTTGGTCAATAAAATTTGAACTAATATTTACATTTAAATTTAGTAAAATTTTTTTATCATCTATTTTTACATAAATTTTTTTTCCAATAATTTCTGATGAACGACTTATAAAGGAAATAAAAATTATTGGATAAGCAACATTTTTAAATTCAATTTTTTTTAAATTTTCTAAAACATTTATTTGATCTAAAAAACTAGTACCTAAAGTAATTGGACAATAAGAATTGTTTGATGAAGAGTTATTTTCACTAATTAAATTTAAATTTTCAAATTTACTTTTATTTTTTTCATTAAAATATTCATTAAGATGCTTAATACCTGGTAAACTAAATAGCTCTAACAACCTTATACTTTTTCCTGTCTCCTCGGAAACTCCCCAAGAGTAGCCCGCTGCTTTTGAAGCTCTTTTAACTGTAGTTTCAATTTCACTCAGTGATTTCATTAATAAATATTGGTTTTATATACCCACTGCTCGTCATAACTTTTTAGCTCATTTGGAAGTGGAGCTCCTTGGAACATACAAATTCTTAACCATTTGTCAGATCGTGGATCAAATTTTAATGCCCCAAAAAAAGATAATTTTAGTCTAAGCATATCAATTGGCATTAAATCTTTACCAATTGTATTATCTTGTATTTCTGAATAAGGAAATTTTTCTACAATAAACGCTCTCCTTACAACATGTCTTAACTCAGAATTTGATGTTAAAAACTCAGCAATAGTTAAACTATTTTTTGAGACTAATAATTTGTCATAAAGTTTTTTTATGTCTCTTGCTATTGCTAAAGGCTGTTCTAATTCTGATCCATGCTCTTCAAAACGGTCCGCCAATCTAGGTTCCTCTTTATTTTTTGAAATAAACCAAAAGTTTTTATTATTTTCTTTTTCTTCAAAATTAATATCTAAAATGTTTGGATACTTTGCTTCGATGATATTACGCAATTCTTCAACTTTTCTATACGTTGGAATATTAAAATATTTTTCTTCATCTGAGCTCATTTTTTTTACCAAAGGATTTACAATACTGTTATAGGGTTCCATCATTATTGAAACAATGTATTCAATACATTCCTCACAAGTATTGTCCTCTAACCATTGATATATTTTATTAAAAGGATATTCGATCTCAAAATTAAAATCTTTGTCTATAAAATTTAAAAATTTTTCAACATCTTTTAGTAATGATGAGATTTTTTTTTGTTGATATTCGCTATCAGTATTCCAGCTTGTAATATTTCTTAATGATTTTTTTACACAATCGATAAATAAATTGCTATCTTGACTTTTTACATCTTTGATTTCTCTAATTTTTTTAAGTGCTTTTTCTCTACTTAAAATCCAATTATTTAATAGAGTTGGGTGATTGACTATGAATGGTGCCATGCCCAAGCCTGTAGAATTACCAATTCCCAAGTTTTTACAAATATTATCATCCAGCTTAACAGCTGTTTTTGGATTTTTATAATAAGCAACATGATTAACTTGATCAAAAGTAAATTGTCTTACTAGATAAACCAACATCATTTCTAATCTAAATGGACCATTAATTTCTTCACGATTTTTAATTCTAAATCGATCAGCAAGACCAAATTTACCTGAGCCATATACTGCTGTAGTCCTATATAAATAGCCTACTTTTGATAATAAGTTTAAATCTGGTTGCTTACCTTTGCTCAAACTTTCAACAACGTGATTGTAAATTCTTACTGATTTGTTTGCTCTCGATAAAGTTAATTCTTTATAAGAAAGTCTACCAACTTCTTGTTTTGGAACTTCATTTTTTAATCTTTCAATGTCTTTTTTTTTAGGAACCCCATCATGTAATGTAAATGCTGCATCCCATTTTGTTGCAATTACTCTATCTGATCTTTCTTCATCTTTGATTTCATTTGCGAAACAAACTAAAGAATAAACTCTTTTATTTTTTTTAAATGAATAAACAGCTTCTCCAAAACCATTTTCATTTAAATTAAATAAATCTTTTTTATATTCCCACTCTTTAAATTCATTAAGAAAACTTCTTAAAAAAGATAATTTTGATTGATGAAAAGATCCTAACCTGGATAATTTCATTATCTTATTTGGGTCTCTTAATTCAACTTTCATAATTAAATTGATTTATAAAAATTGTACCAGTTATTTCCAAGTATTCCATGTGTCTCGGTATCTGAAAAGCCTACTTTTTTAAGACCTTTTTCAATATTTAAGAACCCTCTTGCATCAAGAAACCAATCAGGTTGTTTTGGAAAACCTGGTTTATTTTTCGAACCTTCGCCAAAATTTATACTTTTAGACCAAGAACCATTTCTCATCCATTCAACAACAGTATCTGGATGATCTAAACAAAGATCTGATCCTATTCCTATTTTTTTTACATCCATTATTTCAACAGTTTTAGCAACCATTTCACAAAAACTATCTAGAGTACACTTTGTATTATCTTTTAAATGATGAGGGTATAACGATAGCCCTAACATGCCACCACTATCACTTAAAATTTTTAATAATTCTGAAGATTTATTTCTTTTAGCTGGATGCCAAAAAGATGGATTTGCATGTGTTATGGCAATTGGTTTTTCACTTAACTCAATTGCATCAAGAGTACTTTTTTCAGCAGAATGTGACATGTCAACTACAAGGCCAACTCTATTCATTTCTCTTATAACCTCACGTCCAAAATTAGTAACACCACTATCTACTTTTTCATAACAGCCTGTTGCTAGCAAAGATTGGTTATTATAAGTAAGTTGCATAAACCTACATCCTAATTGATGAACTTTTTCAACTAACTTTATGTCGTCTTCAATTGGCGAACAATTTTGAAAACCAAAAAATATTGCGGTTTTATTTTCTTTATTAGCTTTATCAATATCTTGAACATTCTTACCATGTAAAATTAAATCAGAGTTTTCATTAAATAATTTTTCCCATTTTTTTATTTCAAGTTGTAATTCGTCAAAATCCTCATGGTATACAATGGTAACATGGACAGCATCTAAGCCAGCAGATCTATTAATCTCAAAGATTTTTCTAGACCAATTACAGTATTGAAGATTATCTATTTTATAATTCATACTATGTATAACTCTAATCAATATGTATTTTAAATACTATTAATTTTATTGAAATTTTAACTTAATTTTGAAATAAACAGATTGATCAATTTTCATGAAAAAAAATAATAAATTAAAAGTTTCGATAGTCATGGGAAGTCAATCTGACTATAAAATAATGAAACTAGCGGAAAAAACTCTAAAAAAAATTGGAGTTTCATTTGAAACAAAAATTATATCTGCTCACAGAACACCTAAAAGAATGTACGAATATGCTGCAAAAGTTGCTCAAAATAATATAGGAGTAATAATTGCAGGCGCAGGAGGATCTGCTCATCTTCCAGGTATGATATCAGCACTTACACATGTGCCAGTTCTTGGTGTTCCTGTAGAAAGTAAAAAGCTTAAAGGGTTAGATAGCTTGTTATCAATAGCACAAATGCCCAAAGGAATACCGGTTGGAACTCTTGCTATAGGAGAAGATGGTGCTATTAATGCTGCTTTGTTAGCTGCAGCAATAATTGCCAACCATAATCCAGATGTTCTAAAAAAACTTAAAAATTTTAGAACTTCACAAACTAAATCTGTGAAGATAAGTCCAAAATAAAATGTCTGAAATTACTCTTGGAATCATTGGCGGTGGTCAACTTGGAAGTATGCTTGCGATAGCTGCTAAAAAATTAAATATTAAAACTATTATTTATTGTGATGATACAGATGCCCCAGCTCAAAATTTTTGCAATCAATTTGTTACTGGAAATTATGAGAATAAAGAAAAAATATTAGAATTTATAAATCAAGTTGATTTAGTCACTTATGAATTTGAAAATATCCCATTTGAAACATTAAATGAAATTAATAAATTTAAGCCTGTTTTGCCAAAACCTTCGGTTAATAGATTGATTCAACATCGACTAGCTGAAAAAGATTTTGTTAATAAATTAAATATTAGAACAACCAGGTATGTTTCAATTGAAAAAAAATCTGACATAGATGCTTTAGAAGATTTTTTACCAGGTATTCTTAAAACAACAACACTAGGATATGATGGCAAAGGTCAATATCCAATAAATTCTAGTAATGAACTTAATTTATTAAACATAGATTTTTCAAAAGGATATATTCTTGAAAAACTTGTTAAATTAAAAAAAGAGATTTCAATTATCATTACAAGATTTAGTAATAACAAGTACGAGATTTATGAACCAATCGAGAATATGCATGAAGATCAAATTTTAAAATATTCAAAAATTCCTGCTGAAATAAATGAAAAAATTTTTAACCAATCTAAAGATTGGGCTATGCTAATAGCTGAAGAACTAAAATATGTTGGAACTTTATGTGTAGAATTTTTTATCGATAGAAACGATAATCTTTATGTTAATGAGATCGCTCCAAGAGTACACAACTCAGGGCATCTTACTATAAATGCCTTTAATGTTAGTCAATTTGAAAACCACATAAGAGCTGTGTGTGGCTTAGAACAAATTCCTTTAAAAAAAATATCTAATGCTAAAATGATGAATTTGCTTGGTGATCAAATTACTCATTATAGAAACATGCAAAAATTTAATGATAACGAATTTTTTTTTGATTATTTAAAAAAAGATATAAAAGAAAAAAGAAAAATGGGTCATATCACAACTTTAGTATAAATGTTAAAATCAATAGAAGGTAATTTTGATAATCCAGAAGTTAATGAGCTTCTAACCAAACATTTTGTTGAGCTTAGAGCTGCTTCTCCAGAGGGAAGTGCTCACGTCCTAGATATTCTTGGTTTAAAAGTACCATCAATTAAATTTTGGAGTTTATGGGACGACGATAAACTGATCGGTTGTGGTGCTTTAAAATTTTTAGATAAAACTCATGGAGAATTTAAGTCTATAAGAATTCACGATAATTTTAGAAACCAAGGCCAAGGAATTAATGTAATCAATCATTTAATCCATGAGGCTAAAAAGCTAAAAATAAAAAGATTAAGTATCGAAACAGGAGCAGGTGATTTTTTTATACCAGCAAGAAAACTTTTCAAAAAAACTGGTTTTACCGTGTGCGAACCTTTTGCACACTATAAAGAAGACATCAATTCTGTTTATTTAACTATGCTTATTGACGAAATTTAGTAAATTATTTTAATTGTTGATCTATTTTGTTGACAAAACCCAATAAAATCTAAAGAAAGCCAATATTACTTAATTATAAGTAATATTTAAACATAACAAAAAGTAAGAAGATAAATATGAGTCTACAAGGAAAAGTAAAGTGGTTCAATCCAACCAAAGGTTTTGGTTTTATTGAAAGAGAAGATAAAGAAAAAGATGTGTTTGTACATGTTTCAGCAGTAAGAGACGCTGGTATGAACGGTTTAGATGAGGGTCAAGCTTTGACTTTCGATGTTGAAGATGGTCCTAAAGGTCCTTCAGCAGTTAACTTAAAAACTGCATAATTTCACACTTCCTATTGGCTGAAAAATTTTATTTTAAGAATATATTTAATTTTCAGCCAATACCTTATTTAATAACAACCTTTAAACACATTTATTAATTATGGATTTAAATTAAAAAATTAATAAATTAATCAAAATTATGATTGGAATTTTGGGTGGAATGGGAACACAGGCTGGTCTTGATTTTTGCAACAAGCTTGCTGTTCTGAATAGAGGAAAAATTGATCAAGAGTATCCATTATTTTTACTTTATAATAAATCAAATATTCCTGGTAGACCTGAGTCTATAGGATCTCAAACAAAAAATCTTTCAAACAAATCTACAAATAAAACAAGTAAAGTAAAATATAATAAAGTTTTAAAGAGTTTGCTCAAAGGTTGTAAGCTACTAGAAAAAAATAAATGTAAATTTATAGTTATTCCTTGCAATACAGCTCATTATTGGTTCGATGATTTACAAAAAAAAATCAATATTCCAATAATCAATATGCCAAAAGAAGTTTTCAGATTTACTAAAAAAAAATGTAAGATAAACTCAAAAGTTGGTCTGTTAGCAACTGAGGGTACTCTTAAAACTGGAGTTTATAAAAAAATTTTTGAAAAAGATTATCAATTAATAGAGCCTTCTCAAAAAATACAAAAATTGTCAGTTAATAAATCAATTAAAATGGTTAAAATGGGTAATGTAAAGGCTGCAGCAAAAGCAATTAAACCAGCAATTGATTCCTTAATTAAAATGAAATGTAAAAAAATTATTTTAGGTTGCACGGAACTCCCTATCGCGATTTTTGCATTTAAATCATTTGAAAATGTAAAATCCTCAAAAGTATTTTTAGACCCTAACTTAATTTTGGCTCATTCAGCTATGGTTAAGCATAAAAATTAGCTTATGCCTAATAAGACTGAAAAGCCATATGTGTTAAGAGCTGCTGAATTTGTTTATTCAAATATAATTGAAATAAAAAAACAAAACCCTGAAATCAACAATATACAGGCATTTGAAATTTTTATGACTACTAAAGAATATGAAGATTTAAGTTCTGGAGAATTTCACGATAAATGGTTTTTGGAACTTAAGAAAAATAAATTTATTGACGCGATTACTAAAAAAAAAATTAATGAAGAAACTTTAAGACTTTTAGAACTTCAAAAAGATTCAATGGTTAAATTTTTAATGAAAATACCTAAGCTTTATTACACTAAAAGTCATTTTCCATTAGAAATTTCACAAAGAGCTTTCGATCATTTATGGAGAGTTTGTGAAAGCTATGAAATGTGGTGCAAAGAAACTAAACAAGAAAACCTAATATATCTAAAAATTATTGATTAATATTATTTAAATTAAGTTTTAATCTAGTGACTGTTATTCGTTTCTTGACTAATTTTTGTAAATTTTGATTTTCTAATTTTTGTCTAGTAATTTCTATTCTTTTTTCAACTAATTGTCGCAAATCTTCATTTAATGAATTGTTTTTCTTAATTTCTTCTTTAATTAAATTTTTATTTATTTCCTCTTTAATTAAAGTCAGGGAATTTTTTCCAGTTTCTTTTTCTATACTTTGATTAATTATAAATTGTGCTCCTGCTTTATAGATATTACCTGAAGTAAGAACTGTCATACCTGGACCAAGAATTGAAAAAACTGAAATAAAACCTGTTAAAAAGAAAAATGATAGGATAATTGTAAAAATTCTTAATAACTTTAAGATCATATTAAAAACTTAAATGATTTGTTATTTTATTTCTACTTCTAATTTGTTCATTATAGGTATTTATATGATTTTAGTTTATTTATTTATTTAATAGAATGATTAAGACTTTACCTTTCATATTTATAATTCTATGGTCTTCCGCATTCATAACAACTAAGCCTATTATAAATGACAGTGATCCATTTGCTGCATTAGCCTTTAGATTTTCTTTAGTTGCTTTCGGTTTTTTTGTATTTTCTATTTATTCAAAACAAAAAATTTTAGTTAGTAAAAGAAATTTTTTTGAATCTTTTTTTAGTGGTGTCTTATTTCATGGTTTTTATCTTGGTGGTGTCTTTTACTCAATTTCAATAGGTATGCCTACAGCAATAGCAGCACTAATTGTAACACTCCAACCAGTTCTCACAAATGCGTTGAGCGGTCCAATATTAAATGAAAAAGTATCAGTAAAACAATGGGCTGGAGTTTTATTAGGATTTGTGGGCGCAGGACTAGTATTAGGTTTTGATGTTGGTTCTAAAATACCGACAGCTGGATTGATCGCAACAACAATCGCGTTATTAGCAATTACATTTTCAACTTTATGGCAAAAAAAATTAAGTAATAACTTGCCTTTGTCTGTAAGTAATATGAATCAAGCTATTGGTGGATGTATATTTCATGTATTAATAACTATTTTATTTGTTGATCCGTATATTGATTTCTCAAAAACATTTATCATTGCAATGAGTCATCAAATATTTTTGGTATCATTTGGTGCATTTACAATATTGATGTATTTAATTAAAAATAACTCAGCAAGCAAAACTGTTTCTATATTTTTTTTAATTCCAGCAACATCTGCTTTTATGGCCTGGCTCTTCTTAAATGAAAGTTTAACTAGCTTAGATCTAATTGGATTTCTTATAACTTCTATAGGCGTTTATATTGCTACGAGAGATTGAGGATTTAAGGTTATATAGATTTAAAGCCAAACTCTAGAGATGCATCTGTAATGGAGTGATAAAAAGATTCTCCAAAACTTCTTAAAGCAAACAGTCTTACTTTGTCTGGATTTTCATCTAACCTATCAACAGTGAAAGCTATTCCATTATAGGTTGAATTTATTGAGTTGTTTTTTTCTAAATTATTAAAATTAAAAGGACATCCTTTTTTTAGAACTTCCATTGTTTCTTGTCCTTCAATTTCAATTATTGCTCTTGAATGTGATAAATCTGTTACAGCAAAATCTGTATCTTTAAATTGTTCTATAACATTTTTAATTAAATCTTTTTTTGTAGATACTAAAAGCCAGTTATTTGGACCATTCCACAAAATCCTTGTATTCTGATTAAATACTACACTTAATGGTTCATTTTTTAATTTTAACTCATCAATATCAATACCATCATATGAAACTGAAGAATTTTTATACTGAACAATTTGAACAATTAGTAAATTTTTAATTTCAGAAATTTTAAGTAACTCTTTTTCGTTTTTACCTTCATGATCTCCAAATTGACCTATTTTATGAACGTGTTCTAATGCAGAAATTAAACTCATGATCTAACCCTTTCACCTTTTGGATCTACATAGTGTGATGAAACTATCTCAACAGGGATTACTTTATTTTTAAGTGGTGACATTGCAAATAACTTTTCACCGATCATATTTTTTCCATCTTTAAGTATTGCTAAAGAAAAAGGATTGTCATATTCGACACTCCAGCATGATGCGGAGATATGCCCTAATTTTGGATTTGGCAATCGAGCTTTATCATCTTTAACTAAATGAGAGCCTTCTGGAATACTTGTTTTTTTATCCAACGGTACTACCCCTACTATTCTTTGTCTATCTTCAGCAATGAATGCAGATCGTTGTAGTGATCTTTTTCCAATAAAATCTTTCTTTTTACTAACAAGACCCTCTAAAGCATTATCGTATGGAATTGTTCTGCCATCAAGTTCTGATCCAGCAACATGACCCATTTCAATTCTGAGAGTTGATAATGCTTCTGTTCCATATGGTTGTATTTTAAACTCATCACCAACTTTCATTATTTTATCCCACATAAAGTTTCCATTATCAGACTCAACATTTACTTCATAAGCAAGCTCTCCTGAAAATGAAATTCTAAATATTCTTGCTTTCACTCCAAACAAATCCCCCTCAATGTAACCCATAAAAGGTAAGCCCTCGTTTGATACATCAGAACTAGGAAATAATTTTTGTAATAAATCTCTTGATTTGGGTCCAGCAATAGCTGCTCCTGCCCATTGTTCTGTAGTTGAAACTACATTTACATTTAGTTCAGGCCAAACCAATTGCAAATAGTACTCTAAATGTGAAAGAACATTTGCTGCTTGAGCTGTAGTTGTAGTCATATGATAATGATTTTCTGAAATTCTTGTAGTTGTTCCATCATCCATAACAATTCCATCTTCTCTTAACATTACACCGTATCTAGCTTTACCAACTGGTAGTTTTAGCCATGCATTGGTATAAACTCTATTTAATAACTCTGCTGCATCAGGACCTTTAATATCAATTTTTCCTAAAGTTGTTACGTCACAAACTCCAACATTTGTTCTCACATTTTTAGCCTCTCTTTTAGATGCCTCAAATAAATTTTCATTTCCTCTTTTGTAATACCTTGGTCTTAACCAAACACCCGCATCAACAAAAACTGCATTATTTTTTTCATGCCATTCATGCATTGGTGATTTTCTGGTTGGTTTTGAATGTTTTCCAACTTCTCTTCCAACAATTGCTCCAATAGAAACTGGAGTATATGGAGGTCTAAAAGTTGTATGACCTACTGCAGGAACAACTTTGTTTTCAATTTCAGAAACTAGCTGAAGACCATTTAAATTACTTGTTTTGCCTTGGTCTGTTGCCATGCCAAGAGTGGTATATCTTTTAACGTGTTCAATAGATCGATAACCTTCTCTTAAAGCTATTTCTACATCGGATACTGATACATCATTTTGAAAATCTAAAAATCTTTTATAATTTTTACCTTTTGGCAACGGGACACACCAAAACTTATCATGTTGAGAAGATTTCTTTTCAACTACATTTGGAATAGCTACCTCATTATCTTTTTTTGTAATTTTTTTTGATATTTCACTTCCTGCTGTAAATGAAGTTTTTAGAGTTTCCTCAAGCGAAAATACTCCATTGGCTGCACCTAAAGTAGTTTCATTTTGCTTTGATTGCCCAGGAACAAATGCATCAATTTCTTCTTTAAACTTTGTTTTATTTCCTGATTGTGAAGCTAAATGAATAGTTGGTGTCCAAAAACCAGAAACGCAAATACAATCACATTGTATATTTTCTATTTTACCTAGTTGTTTTTTATCTTCAGAAATACTCGCAATATCTGCAGATTTAACTTTTTTATATCCTTGTGCTGCAACCACAACATAAGAATTCTTTATATTAATTCCCAAATTTTTTGCTTCATCGATTATTTCTGAATCAGGATTATTTCTTGAGTCTAAAACAACCGGATCTACTCCGTGTTTTTTAAATTCAATTGCTGTTTCGTATCCACTATCATTATTTGTAAATACCAATGGTTTTTTTCCAACTAAAACACCATATACTTTTAAATATTCTTTAGCTGCTGAAGAAAGCATAACTCCTGGTGTATCATTATTTCCAAAAACTATTGGTCTTTCAATTGATCCGGAAGAAATTAAAACTTCTTTAGCACGAATATACCATAGTCTTTTATTGGGGTGATATTTTTTAGTTTCAGGTAAATGATCGCTAACTTTTTCCGACATCACAAGCATATTGTGATCATAGTAACCAAAAATTTGAGATCTATTTTTTACAACAACATTTGGCATTGTTTTGAGTTCTGCAATTATTCCCTCGGCCCAATCTTTTCCTGATTGATTGCCAATATTGACATCGCTAGTTAGTAAAGATCCACCAAATCTTGGTTTGTCTTCAGCTAAAATTACTTTAGCTCCATTTTTTGCTGCAGCATATGCGCTAGCTAATCCTGAGGGTCCTGATCCTGCAATTAATAAATCACAATATTCATACTTATGTTCATATCTTTCATTATCATGCTTTGTTGATGCTACACCTAAGCCAGCTGCTTTTCTAATAAATGGTTCGTAAATTCGATACCAAAAACTTTTAGGCCACATAAAAGTTTTATAATAAAATCCAGCTGGTAGAAAAATTTTTAAAAAATTATTTATTGCTCCAATATCAAAATTCACGCTCGGCCAACAATTAACACTTTTAGCCTCTAAACCCTCAAAAAGTTCTTGCTCCGTTGCTTTAATATTAGGTTCTGTTTCACCATTTCTATAAAGTTGAACTACAGCATAAGGCTCATCTACACCTGCACCAAAGAAACCTCTAGGTCTGTGATATTTAAAGCTCCTTCCTACTAAATGAACTCCATTTGCCAATAAGGCTGATGCTAAAGTATCGCCTTCAAAACCAAAGTAAGTTGTGCCATTAAACTTAAATGATAACTTTTTATCTCTATTTAATAATCCAACATTTTCAATTCTAAAAGCTTGTGACATTAGGCAACTTCCTCATCAGCTTTAAAAGTTCTGAAAATTTCATGGGTTGCAGTATCTCTCTCAACCTTTATCCATTGTCTACATCCAGAAATATGTTGCCACAGCTCTAAATGCTTTCCTCTCAAACTTTTTCTATTATAAACGAAATCATCCCATTCTTGATCAGAAACTTCTTTATTAAGCTCAGGTCTTTTAACACTCGCGTCTCCACCGTATGAAAATTCATTTTGAGATCTCATTCCACAATGTGGGCAATTTATATAAAGCATTTATGATATCCAAGTTTTAGTACCAAGTCCTTTTTCATCAATAAGATTACCTGTACTAAATCTATTTAAACTATAACCAGCATTTAATTCATGAACTCTGTCTTGTGCAATCGTATGAGCAAATGTCCAACCCGAAGCAGGTGTAGCTTTAAAACCGCCATAACACCATCCACAATTTAAATATAAACCTTCAATGTGTGTTTTATCAATTATAGGTGATCCATCCATTGACATATCCATAATACCGCCCCATGTTCTAAGCATTTTTAATTTACTTAAAAACGGCATCATTGCTATTCCTTCAGTTAATACATGTTGCAATGTTGGCAGATTTCCTCTTTGAGCGTAACTGTTATAACCATCAAGATCACCACCCATTACCATCTCGCCTTTGTCTGATTGACTTACATAAAAGTGTCCTGCACCAAACGTAACTACATTATCTAAAACTGGTTTTACTGGTTCAGAAACACATGCTTGAAGTAAATGAGTTTCGATTGGTAAAGTCATGTTTAATTTTTCTGCTAAAATATTTGTGCTTCCAGCAACACATATACCAACTTTTTTAGCTTTAATATTTCCTCTTGAAGTTCTTATTCCTTTTATTTTACCAGCCACAACATCAAAACCTGTTACCTCGCAGTTTTGAATTATGTCTACACCCATAGAGTCTGCTTGACGCGCATACCCCCAAGCAACTGCATCATGCCTAGCAGTTCCTGCACTTGGCTGCATTAATCCTCCAAAAATAGGAAATCTTACATTTTCAGAAAAATCAGCCATTGGAATTATCTCTTTAACTTGTTCTCTATTAAGTAAAACTGCATCAATTCCATTTAATCTCATTGAATTTCCTCTTCGGGCATATGCATTCATTTGAGCATCTGAATGCGCAAGGTTAATAATTCCTCTTGGAGAAAACATTACGTTGTAATTTAAATCTTGACTCATCTTTCTCCATAAATCCATTCCAAACTCGCTGAAAAGACCATTTTCATCATGCATATAATTTGATCTAATTATCGTAGTGTTACGTCCAACATTTCCACCACCTATCCAACCTTTTTCTATAATTGCTACATTGGTAATATTGTGTTCTTTGGCTAGATAATAAGCTGTAGCTAGTCCATGGCCTCCACCACCTATGATTACAACATCATATTCCTCTTTAGGTGTTGGGTCTTTCCACGCCAAATCCCAATTTTCATGGTTAGAAAAAGCGTTTTTAACTAAGTTAAATATAGAATATTTTTGCATTGTATAATTTTATAACAATCAATTTAAATAGTGCTTATTTTTTTTATATATATTTTTTAGAAGTTTCCAAAAATACCAAAAAAGGATAAGAAGTCACAGATAAAAAAACTTTTAATTTATTTGATTATTTATGGCTGAAGTAAAATCTGACATTCAAATAGCTCGAGAAGCTAAGATGCAACCCATAAAAGATATTCTGTCAAAAGTTGGAGTACCAGATGAAAATTTTGCTTTTAGTCCAATGGGCAGACATATAGCTAAAATAAATCTGGAATATTTAAATACTCTTAAAAAAGAAAGTGGCAAACTAATTTTAGTTACTGCAATTACCCCTACTCCAGCAGGTGAGGGTAAAACTACAACCTCAGTTGGTTTAAATGACGGTTTAAATAAAATTGGAAAAAAATCAATTGTCTGTTTAAGAGAACCAAGCCTTGGACCTTCTTTTGGAATGAAGGGTGGAGCTGCTGGCGGTGGTTATGCACAAGTAGTACCAATGGAACAAATCAATCTTCATTTTACTGGTGACTTTCATGCTATTACGTCCGCTCATAATTTATTGTCTGCATTAATTGATAATCATATCTATTGGGGCAACAAACTTAATATTGACGTTAGAAGAGTTGTTTGGAGGAGAGTAATGGATATGAATGATAGATCCTTAAGATCAATAATTGTTGATCTTGGAGGAGTAGCCAATGGTTATCCTAGACAAGATAGTTTTGATATCACTGTTGCATCTGAATTAATGGCTATTTTTTGTTTAGCAACAGATCTAAAAGATTTAGAAAATAGAATTGGCAATATTACAATTGGATATACAAGAGATAAACAATCGATTTATGCAAAAGATTTAAATGCACAAGGTCCAATGACTGTTTTGCTTAAAGAAGCAATAAGACCAAATGTAACTCAAACTTTAGAAAATAACCCAGCAATAATCCACGGTGGCCCTTTTGCAAATATAGCTCATGGATGTAATTCTGTGATCGCAACTAAAGCAGGACTTAAATTAGCTGACTATGTTGTAACAGAGGCAGGATTCGGAGCTGATTTGGGAGCTGAAAAATTTCTGGATATTAAGTGCAGAAAATCTGGTCTTAAACCAGATTGTGTTGTCATCGTTGCAACTATAAGGGCACTGAAAATGCATGGGGGAGTTGCTAAGGAAGATTTAAAAAAAGAAAATGTATCAGCTCTAAAAGAGGGAATGGTAAATTTACGAAGACATATAAATAATATTAGAAAATTTGGATTACCTGTTACTGTTGCTGTTAATCATTTTATTACGGATACAGAAGATGAAATGAAAACTTTGTTAGATTTCTGTGAAACACAGGGTGTTAAAGCTTCTAAATGCACTCATTGGTCAAATGGAAGCGAAGGAACTATTGAACTGGCTAAAAATGTTACAAAAATTTGTGAAGATAAAAAAGATACATTTAAATTTTTATATGAGGATAAGCTTCCTTTGTTCAAAAAAATAGAAAAAATTGCGCAAGAAATTTATAGTGCCTCTGAGGTGGTAGCAGATACAAAAGTGAGACAACAATTAAAAGATTTTGAGGAAAAAGGTTATGGTAAGCTACCTGTTTGCATTGCAAAAACTCAATATAGTTTTTCAACAGATCCGAATTTAAAAGGTGCACCCACAGGACATGTTTTGCCTGTGAGAGAAGTAAGACTTTCTTCCGGTGCTGAGTTTATCGTTGTTGTGTGCGGTGAAATCATGACAATGCCAGGATTACCTAGAGTTCCTGCAGCAGACTCTATAAAATTAAATGAGAAAGGTGAGATTGAAGGATTATTCTAATCCAAGATAATTTAACCAGTTCTCTAATTCTCTCATTCTTGAAATTTTATCTAGTTTTTTATTTTCTCTTTCAATATGCTCGATATGACTATCGATCTCATTCTGATCTTTAAAAGCCCCTCTTTCTAACAATCGTTCTTTTCTAAAAATAATCAAATTAATCATTTTATTATAAGTAATCTCAGGGTGGTATTGGAGGCCCCATATATTACAGTTACCAACTTTAAAATTTATTCCTTGAACATTGTTTATTGAGTTTGAGGCTAATAAAATTGAATTTTCTGGCATTGTTACTACTTCATCAAAATTAAATGCTGGTGTATTAAATTTTTTATCTTTATTTTTATAAAGTGGATGATTTAAACCATTTTCATTAATTTCTATATTTGATGCAATACCTCTATGAGATCCTTTTGTCGCTTTTTTTACTTCTCCTCCTGCTGCGGTCACAGCGACTTGCATACCCCAACAAATAGCTAGAATTTTTTTGATTTTTTTCTGACACTCTTTCATGAAATCAATTTGTCTTTTTATTTCTGGAGTATTATTATAGATGTTTAAACTGCTTCCTCCCCAAATAAGACCATCATAACTTTCGAGTGTATCTATATTTTTATCGATATTTTCATCTGAAGAAGGATTAATCACGTGGGTTTCTAATTTATCTGTAAAATACGCTAAACTATCTTTAAGGCTTTCTGTATGTGTTTGAATTCCAGCTACAGAAAAACTTTGATTTTCTTCTTTTAAGTTTCCTTCTACTATCAATATTTTTTTCATTAAAATAATTCTCCAGAAATACTTTTTATATACATTTCTTTTAAATCATTTTGACTTAATTTTTTGGGATTTCCCCCTGTTGATGGATCTTCAAATGCCATTAGGGAAAGTTCATCTAAATCAATATTATTGCAATCCATTACATCTGACAATTTATGTGGAATATTTAAATTATGTCTTAATTCTAAAATCCAATCTAAAAAACTATCAAAATTTTTATTTAAATTAAGATAATCACAAATCGATATTATTTTATTTTCAATTGAGGATTTATTAAATGTTAAGACATATGGCATAAATATTGCGTTAGATAAACCATGATGAACATTAAATTTACCATTTACAGGATGACTCAATGAATGAATTGCTCCTAGTCCTTTCTGAAATGCAGTCGATCCCATTGAAGCTGCAGATAGCAAATCCATTCTTGCATTAACATCTTTTCCATTTTTAAAGGCTTTAATTAATGAATTTTTAATTAGTTTCATTCCTTCTATTGCCATACCATCAGCCATTGGATGGTAACCTGGTGCACAAAAAGCTTCTAGATTGTGCGCTAAAGCATCCATTCCAGTTGCTGCAGTTAATCTTGGAGATAAATCTATAGTAAGCAAAGGATCTAAAATCACAATTGAAGGTAGCATTTTAGGATGAAAAATAATTTTTTTTGCACCAGTTTCTTTGTTGATAATTGCAGATGCTCTTCCAGTTTCTGATCCAGTTCCAGCAGTAGTAGGAATTGCTATGATTTTTGAAATTTTAGAACTGTCTGCTCTAGTCCAATAATCACCAATATCTTCAAAATCCCAAAGGGGTCTAGATTGATTACACATAAATGCTATAGCTTTTCCAACATCTAGGCCACTTCCTCCTCCTAAAGCTATTACGCCATCACAGCTCGAAGTATTATAAACTTCAACACCTTCCTCTACGTTTTCTCCAATTGGATTTCCCGTAAAATTAGAAAAGGTAGTTAAATTTTTAAAACTTTTTTTTAAATTTAATATTATATTTTTTATAATATCTAAATTAATTAAATCTTTATCAGTTACAAATAATGGGTTTGAGATACCTAGCTCTTTACAAGCCAAAGATAAATCTTCAATTCTTTTTTCTCCTATCCACATAGTAGTGGGATAATTCCAATTAAAACCCATAACAAAATATAATTTTATTTTTTTAAAAATTGTTAGTAAGATATATTTATAAATTTATTAATGATAGGAAAAATTCTATGTCAAAAGTAGCAATCATCGGTGCTGGCCCTTGTGGACTTTCAATTTTAAGAGCATTTGAACATTTAGAAAAAAAAGGAGAAAAAATTCCTGAAATAGTTTGCTTTGAAAAACAAGAAAGTTGGGGCGGTTTGTGGAATTACAACTGGAGAACTGGTTCAGATCAATATGGAGATCCTGTTCCTAACAGTATGTATAGATACTTGTGGTCAAATGGACCTAAAGAGTGCTTAGAATTTGCTGACTATTCTTTTGATGAACATTTTGGAAAGCCAATTCCTTCTTTTCCTCCAAGAGAGGTTTTGCAAGATTATATATTAGGAAGAGTAAGTAAAGGAAATGTAAAAAGTAAGATTAAATTTAATACAAGAGTTACAAATACTGTTTATAAAAATGATAAATTTGAAATAAGCTACCAGGACAAAGCAAATAATAAAATGTTAAATGATACGTTTGATTATGTGGTAGTCTCTACAGGTCATTTTTCTGTGCCTTTTATTCCTGAATACGAGGGAATGAATTCTTTTCCAGGAAGAATAATGCACTCACATGATTTTAGAGATGCTGAAGAATTCAGAGGAAAAGATGTAATTGTTTTAGGAAGCAGTTATTCTGCTGAAGATGTGGCTCTACAATGTAATAAGTATGGCGCTAAAAGTGTAACAATCGGTTACAGGCATAATCCAATGGGTTTCAAATGGCCAAAAGGTATGAAAGAAGTTCATTACTTAGATAGGTTAGAAGGAAAAAAAGCTATATTTAAAGATGGAACAGAACAAAATGCTGATGTAGTTATTTTATGTACAGGATATCTACATCATTTTCCATTTTTAGATGAAAGCTTAAAATTAAAAACACATAACAGATTATATCCACCAAAACTTTACAAAGGTGTTGTGTGGCAAGATAATCATAAACTTTTATATTTAGGTATGCAGGACCAGTTTCATACATTTAACATGTTTGACTGTCAGGGATGGTATGCGAGAGATGTGATAATGGGAAAAATCAAAATGCCTAGTAATGATGAAATAGATAAAGACATTAATAAGTGGGTTGCTATGGAAGAAAAATTAGAAAATCCTGATCAAATGATTGATTTTCAAACAGAATATACCAAAGAGCTTCATGAGATGTCTGATTACCCTAAAATTGACTTTGAATTAATTAGAAAACATTTCAAAGAATGGGAACATCATAAAGTAGAGGATATTCTGACTTATAGAAACAAATCATTCTCTTCTCCTGTAACTGGATCGGTTGCACCTATACACCATACTCCTTGGGAAAAAGCTATGGATGACTCAATGAAGACGTATTTAAATCAAAAATAATATTACCAGTTAATTTCTAGTTTCTGGTTATTGCAAATACATTTAATTACACTAAAAAGTAGAGGAAATTCCTTTTCTTCAAATTCTTTTAAAATTTTTGGTCCTATTTCGTGAGCTAAATCAGCGCCTTCTACAGTAATATCTTTCATAAATTTCTCCTTAGCCTCTTTAAATAAATGACCTTGGCCTAAATAATATCCCATCTTACTATTCCTGCCTCCTGCGGAACTAACATATAAATCTCCTAATCCTGCTAAACCATAGGCAGACTCTTCTTTCCCATTTAATTTTCTAGTTAAAGATTTCATTTCTGCAAGAGCCTTGTAGGCTAAGGACGCTGCTGTATTAAGAAAATATTTTTTCTTTATTTCGTTGTCGAGTGATTTGCTACTCAAACCTTCCGAGGCTCCAATTAACATAGAGTAAATATTTTTTGTAGCCGCACACACCTCAACTCCAATTAAATCATCTGAATACTCTGTAGAATAATATTTTGTTGAAATTATTGATCCTATATTTTTTACAACATTTATATTTTCATTTGCTAATACAACACTGCTATTTATTCTATTTACCAAACCATTCGCTAAACAAGGTCCTGCTACAGCAGAAATTTTGGCATTAGCAATTCCTTTTTCTTTTAGAATATTATCTAGTTTTTCTGCTAAAGTTTCAAATTTATTTTCAATTAAAGCTAAACCTTTTGTTAATAGCAAGATATCAACTGAAGATTTATAAAATTTGGAGATTTCATTCCCTATCCACTCAATTCCTTTTGAGCTCACCCCAACAACTAAAAGATCGATATTGTTTTTAATTTCATCATTAAATTCTGAGAATTTTAAGAGTTTTATATTTTTTGGTAGCTGACTTTTTAAAATAGGATGAAAATTATTTGAATTTTTAATTTCATCAATAACTTTATCTTCAAGAAATGATCCAACTAAAAAAACTTCATTAGAATTATCTGCACAAGGAACAGAAAAAGCAGATCCCATCGCACCAGCGCCAATAATTACAATTTTTTTCATATGTTAAGCTATGCCAAAGTTTTTCTAATTGCTAGTTTCCATCCTTGTAATAATTGATTTCTCAATGAATTTTTAATTTTTGGTGAAAAAGCTTTATCTTTTTGCCAAATATTTTTAATTTGATTTAATGATTTAAACTCTCCAACTTGATATCCGGCAAAAAGCGCTACTCCTAATGCGGTAGTTTCCAATACTTTTGGTCTAATTACTTTTAACTTTATTGTGTCTGATAAGAATTGTGAAAACCAGTTGTTTGCAACCATACCTCCATCAATTTTTACTATTCTAGGTTTCAAACCATCTTTGTTCATAGCGTTAAAAAGATCATAACTTTGATAAGCAACGGACTCGACTGTTGCTCTTACTAAACTTTGCCAATTACTATCTCTAGTTAAACCTGTAATTAAACCTCTTGCTTCTGGTCTCCAATAAGGTGCACCCATACCGCTGAAAGCAGGAACTACATAGATACCATCATTTATATTTGATGATCTTGCTATTTTTTCTGTCTCTGGTGCTTTTTTTATTAATTTCATTTTATCTCTTAACCATTGCACGCCAGCGCCAGCTATGAAAATTGATCCCTCTAAAGCATAAGTAGTCTTATTATTCAATCGATAACATATTGTTGTTAATAATTTATTTTTCGAATTTATTTTTTTAGAACCTGTATTCATAATTACAAAAGCACCTGTTCCATAAGTGCTTTTAATTGAACCTTTTTCAAAACAAGTTTGACCAACCGCAGCAGCCTGTTGATCACCTAAAACAGCAGATATTGGAATCTCTTTTCCAGTAATTTTTTTATCAGTTTTGCCAAAGTCATCAGCTGAATTTTTTACTTCGGGTAGAATACTCTTTGGAATGTTTAATTTTTTTAAAATTTCATCGTCCCATTTGTTGTTATTAATATTAAATAACATTGTCCTACTTGCGTTTGTAGCTTCGGTTAAATGTTGTTTTCCTTTAGTTAATTTCCAAATTAAAAAAGTGTCAACTGTCCCAAATAATAAATTATTTGATTTTAATAATTTTTTAGACTGCTTAACATTATCTAAAATCCATCTTACTTTTGTTGCTGAAAAATAAGGATCAATAAATAATCCTGTCCTCTTTCTAAAATCATTTTCATATTTTTTATTTTTAAGTATTTTACAATATTCTTGAGTTCTACGATCTTGCCAAACTATTGCATTATAAATTGGCTTTCCAGTTTTCTTGTTCCATAAAATTGTTGTTTCTCTTTGATTGGTAATTCCAATAGTAATAATATGACCTCTAATTTTGTTAGCTTTATTAATAACATTCTTAAGTGCTTTAAGGGTTGTTGACCAAATCTCATTAGGGTTATGTTCTACCCACCCATTTTTTGGGAAATATTGTTTAAATTCATACTGCGAAACAAATTCAATTTTTCCTTTTGTGTTAAAAAGTATTACTCTTGAGGAAGTGGTACCTTGATCAATAGAAATTATAAATTTTTTCAACGGACTACGCTATGCCTAAGTGTTTTTTTCTTTTTTCTACCCAAGTTCTAATCAAATTATCAAAAATCAATCCTATAAACGCAACACAGATACCAAGTGTTAATCCAATTCCTGCGCCATTTTTATCTGATAGGGCTTTTAAAATATATTGTCCAAGATCTTCTGTTCCAATAAATGCACCAATTATTACCATAAATAAAGCAAAAACTATTGTTTGATTTATACCAAGCATCATGTGTGGAAATGCTAATGGAAACTCAATTTTTGTTAATCTTTGAAGTTTATTTACACCAGACATTGTTGCGGCTTCATGCAAGCCCACAGGAACACTTCTTAAACCTTCAATTGTGTACCTTGTTGCAGGAATTGTTGCATAAACAATTACTGCAATTAATACAGAAGTATCTGTAATTCCAAAAAGCATCATTACTGGAATTAGATATACAAATGATGGGAATGTTTGGAATATATCACAAACACCTAGCATAAACGCTGCTGATTTTTTATTTTGAAAACATAACGTTCCAACTGTAAATCCTATTAAACAAGAAATAACTACTCCAAAAGTTGCCATATATAATGTTACTAGCGCTCTATCCCACCACGGACTTAGTGCTATAAATAAAGTCAAAGCAGCAACAACTAATGCTGAACGAATTCCTCCAATTAAATATCCCGCTCCAACTGCTAACACTAATGTAGCTACTGCAGGCATTCTTAAATATAAAGCTCTCATCGGCTGAAGCACATCTTGAATTAACCATGTATTGAATGCTTTAATATACACGAAGAAAGTATCAAAAATCCAATCAACTCCTTTATTCCAAAAATCTGCTGTCGATATTCCTTTGTTATGGGGAATTTCAAACAAATAATTAAAGCTACCTTTGAAAATAAAAGTCCCAACGTATGCAAGAATTATTCCAATTACGAATGAAGCTGCAAAAAATATTACGTTTTTATTTCTTTGGAAAAATGTCAGATTACCAAAATAATCTGTTTGTTTATTTGCCCAAGCTAAAGACATTTTATCTAGAAGAATTGCAATTAAACTAATGCACAATCCTGCTTCCAATGCTAATCCAATATTAAGTTGGTTCAATGCTAATAATAAATTAAATCCCAAACCTTTTGCACCAATAAATGCAGATATGACTGCCATTGAAAAACAAACCATAATAACTTGGTTAACTCCAATTAAAATATCTCGTCTTGCTGTAGGAATTAATACCTTAAGCATTAGTTGCCAATTAGTACACCCGCTCATTCGTCCTGCTTCAATTACTTCCGGGGGTATGGCTCTTAAGCCTAAAATTGTAAGTAGTATCATTGGTGGAACTGCAACAACCATAGTAATAATTACGGCTGCATGATCACCAACTCCAAAAAGAACTAGTGCAGGAACTAATACAGCGTATTGTGGCATGGTTTGCATTACTAAAAGAATTGGGTACAAAGCTTTTTCAACACGTTTACTTTTGTATGCTGCTATGCCTAAACCTAATCCAAAAATAAATGAGAGTGGAGCTGCAACAAGTATAAATGAAAGTGTTTGCATTGATGGTTTCCATTGTCCAAATATAGAAATATAGATCATTGTTAAACCAGCAAACACAGCCAATCCTTTTCCGCTTAACTTATAAGATAATATTGCTGCTCCAGCAGCGACAATAGTCCAGGGTAGACCTGGTAACTCTAACCACGGATATGCGTCTATAAAATCCCAACTAGTAAATGCAACAATAGTTTCTAAACCACCTAATAAAATCTCTCTAATCAATTCAATTAAAAAGGTCATAAATGCAGTTAAATTTCTACTTACTTGTAAGAGCAGCGGTCGAGTTTTAAACTCTTGGGTATCTTCATTCCAAAACTCCATTGGCATCCATTCATTCATTAAGAAGAATAAAGAGTCATTTATCCAGATTGGCAACCATCCAAGTAAAGGAGGTAATCTCCAAAATACATCAAAAGCATAATACCTAACTTCTTTACCTAAAAAAAAGTAAACACTTTGGTTTGGATCTTTAACAAATTCTGCCTGACCTCTTATAAATTTATAAGTTTCAGGAACGTCAATTGCAAAACATAAAGCAAAAAATACAATTAATAAAAATAACCATTGGAATAATTTTGGATATTTTTTTAAGTACTCCATATTTTAACTACCGTTTTTTCTTCCTCCAAAAACTGTATCAATTATCTTCGAAGGTTTGATTGAACCCACAATATTATTGTTTGAGTCAACTACTCCCACTAAATTATCTTGAGTAAGTATTTTTTCTGCAACATTTTCTATAATTTCATCTTTTGATACTTTTAAATCTCCTAAATTATCTTTAGTTGAAGCATCCATTACATCCTCAATAACCAAAACTTTCTCTCTTGGGACTTCTTCAGTAAACTTTCTTACATACTCAGTTGCAGGATTTAATACTATATTGGCGGGTGTATCTAATTGTTCTATTATACCATCTTTCATAATTGCTATACGATCAGCTAATTTTAATGCCTCATCAAAATCATGGGTAATGAACATGATTGTTTTTTGTAATTTTTCCTGAAGTCTTAAAAACTCATCTTGCATTTCTTTTCTAATCAATGGGTCTAAAGCAGAAAAAGGTTCATCTAAAAACCATATATCTGGCTCTACAGCTAATGATCTTGCAATCCCTACTCTTTGTTGTTGTCCCCCTGAAAGTTCTCTAGGAAAATAGTTTTCTCTTCCATCAAGTCCAACTAATTTTACCATTTCCATTGCTCTGTTAATGCTATCTTCAGTATTAGTACCTTTGATCTGTAGTGGGAAAGCAATGTTTTCAACTACTGTTTTATGAGGTAACAATGCAAAACTTTGAAACACCATTCCCATTTTATTTCTTCTAAGCTCAATTAATTCTTTATTGTTTAATTCAAGTAAATCTTGACCTTCTATGAAAATTTTTCCACCTGTTGCATCTGTTAGTCTTGATATGCATCTCAGTAATGTAGATTTACCAGAGCCAGATAATCCCATCACTACTAACATTTCTCCTTTTGCAACTTCAAAAGAAGCATTATTAACTCCAACTATACATCCTTTTTCCTGAAATGTTTTTGCATCAACATTGCCATTAGATTCTTCAAGCATCTTTTTGGCATTTTCTCCAAAAATTTTATAAACCGACTCGCATTTGATTACAGTCTCAGACATAAATTGTTTTAAAGTTATATTAAATTCTATAAAATTAAAATGTTAATAATTGTTGCCTTTCCTCGTTAAAAATTTTTAATAAAATAAACTCTTGTATCTATTCCGGTGCTTAAAAAACTTAAAGCCTCTCCACTTATAGTAATACTTTCATCAACACCTACATTATTTCCACTAACTGTAAAACCTGCAAAACATTTACCTTTTTCTTGATCCCACTCTACAAAAGTTTCATCAATTTTATTCCCATTAATTGTATAAAGCTCATGTGCTCTAAAATTTAAGAAATTAGCACCCATTATTGCTCTTTGAGGAATTAGCTTAGTAGCTTTACAGACCTGCTCATATACTTCATCTGTTAATTTGTAGTGATCGGTTCCATCAAATGAAACCAATATTCCAGAAGGTAATTTAGATATTAATTCACTAAGTTTTTTTTCTTCAGCAATTCTTTCTTCCTCTAACTTCATTCTTTTCACCAAATCGTCACCCTGGCCAAAAATTCCATTTAAAATACCAAAAGATATAATTACTATTAGAGTAATGAATATAAGACCAATAAATTGTCTCAAAGACTCAGGTAAATCTTTTATTTTATTAATATAATTTTCTTTTGACATTATTCTTGTAACTTACCGTTTTTCCAAATACCTGATTTTTGTTTTCCATCTGCCCAAGTAAATGTTCCTTGACCATTCATAAAACCGTTCGCCCACTCTCCTTCATAAGTAGAGCCATCGGGAAATTTTAATGTTCCAATTCCGCTCCAAACACTATTTTTAAATTCTCCTTTATAAATATATCCATTTGGCCAAGTCTCTATACCTTGTCCTTCTTTTTTTGTAGAAACCCACTCCCCCTCATAAGTGGTTTTATCGGTGTAAACCCACTTGCCATAGCCATTATCACAATTGCCCTCTTTACAGCCCGTGCTACGTGCAAATGCAGAAGAACTTATTAAAAAGCTTAATAATATAAAAAGTAGAAATTTTTTCATGAATTTAGTTTACACAAAATCATATAAAAAAAAATCCCCCCCAACAAGTTGGGGGAGATTTTAAATTTTTAACTTTAATCCTTATTTAGTAAATGCTTTCCAAACTGACTCGTTATCAGCTAACCATTTTTTAGCTGCATCTTCGTGAGTCATTTTGTCAACGTCAACTAAAGCTGCCATTGCACCAATTTGACTTGTAGAGAATGACATTTTCTTGAATGTTGCTGCTGCTTTAGGATGAGTTTTTGGAAAATCTTCATGAACGGCTTTTTTCAAATAACCATCTGGAGATCCACATTTTCCATCACCACCATCTTCTGGTCTACAACCAGCAGTATATGGAGGGAAATCAATAAATGTGAAACCAGCACCATCCGTAAAGTTCGGCGTCCAGTTGAAGATGATTGTTCCTCTTCCTTCTTTTTCAGCTGCTGCTAATTCTGCCCAAAGTGCATCAGCACTTCCAGCAAATTTAACCCACCATAAATCACCTAAACCAAGTGCATCAACCCTTTGCGGAATTAAGTCACCATGCCAAGTTTGTGGACCTTCCAACATTCTACCTTTTCCATCTGGTGAATCAGGTGTTGTAAAGTTTTTAGCACAATCTGGATTTTTTAAAGCTGTCCAGTCTGGTAAACCTGGGCATAATCCCTTATCAGTAACCCAGTTTGGATATCCCATATCCTCAAGAGTTCTTGCTTCATGATCACCCCAATCTAATAAACCACCTTTATCTAAAGCAGTAGTAAAAGATTTACCAAATGCAGATTCCCATACCTCATGAGATATAGTTACATCTCCAATTCTAATTGACTCATAAACTGCTTGTGAGTCAGCGTTAACGTATTTAACGTTGTTACCCATACTTTCGAAAATCCCACCAATAACGTAAGCCATTACAATTTGACTTGACCAGTTATGAGTTGGGATAACAATAGGCTTCTTGCTATCAGCGTTAGAAATTCCCGCAAAACTTACTACAGAAATAACCAGAGCAGATAGTAATGATATTATTTTTTTCATGTATACCCCTCTATTAATATTAATATTAACAGTCTATGACAAAAAGAATAGGTAGGTAAAGAATTATTAGTTCTAAAAAATATATATATATTTAAACAATAAAAATGATGATAAAAATTATAAGAATATTAAAAAAATTAAAATGTTAGGAACAAGTAAAGATATTAAATACCCCGGTTTAAATATTTTACCACCTGGAGTTGAAAGACATGTTGTAAATGGTGGTGCTCTTACTGCTTTTCAAATTTTTCCTGATGATGAAATAGAAATAATCAATAATGAAGGAAATCAAACATGCGAGATTATTTGTTTTGATAAACATGGAAACTCAGATGTTGGAATATTAAATCTTAAATCAAACAATGAAAAAAACTTCATAAGAAATATTCTTGATGGCAATGATGAAACAATTTTAGCTACCAACTATCAATTAAAAAAAAGAAATTTAAAAATTTCTAATTCTAAATCCTCAATAATATTTGATCTAGACACAGAGCCTGGTGAAAAAATTAAATTAAAGTCAAAAGATAAATGTTACGCAATATTTGCAGCTCCTGGTAAAGATATGGATGTTACAAAACAAAATCCACCAACTGATTTAACTATATTCGTTAAAAGAGCTAAAATTGTTAATGATAAGGAATTAAATGTAATTCCTGATCCTGTTTTCGAGCCTGTTTATGAAGAGAATATAAAGAAAGAAAGTTGTATATCTTATGAAGTTAAAGAAGGAGATTATATACAGGTAATAAGTCCAACTGGCAGACAATGTTCCGACTTTGTGGCATTCGATACAAGAAAACTAGAAAAAGGAATTGAAAAAGGATTAGACTGGCAAACCACAAGAACATTCATGGGTAATACTTTCCCAGGACCAGGTTTGTTCTCTAAATTTTATGACACAGATCATGAACCACTTGTTGAAGTAATAAGAGATACAGTTGGAAAACACGATACTTTTAATCTTGCATGTACTTCAAAATATTATGAAGACTCAGGATACTTTGGTCATCCAAACTGTTCAGATAATTTAACTGAAAGTATGTCGAAATACGGTGTTCAGAAGCAAAAAGGTTGGCATGCAATTAATTTATTTTTTAACACATCTGCTGCAGGATTAAATTCTGTAATTTCTGATGAATCTTATTCAAGGCCTGGTGATTATGTAATGTTTAAGGCTTTAAAAGATTTAACAATAGGAACAACCGCATGTCCAAGTGATATAGATCCTTGTAATTCATGGAATCCTACTAATATATTTGTTAGAACTTATGACAAAAATAAAGAATTTAGAAAGTCATTTGGTTTTAGAATGAAAGCAGACTCTGAAAATAAACTTACTAGAAATTCTGGCTTTTATGAAAGAACATCAAAATTAACTAGAAACTTTGTTGATGCTAGAGGATTTTGGCTTCCAAATGATTACACCAAACATGGTTTGGTTAATGAGTACAATGCTTGCAGAAATGATGCTGTATTAATCGATCTATCATCGCTAAGAAAATTTGAAATAATTGGTCCTGATGCTGAAGAGTTAATGAACTACACTCTTACAAGAAATATAAAAAAACTTTCTGTTGGACAGGTTGTATATTCTGCAATGTGTTACGAAAATGGAATGATGTTCGATGACGGAACTCTTTTAAGATTAAGCGAAACAGGTTTTAGATGGATATGTGGAGATGAGTATGGTGGAGAATGGCTAAAAGAAATTGCAAAGAAAAAGAATTTTAATGCTATTGTTAAAAACTCTACAGACCAAATAAGCAATGTATCTTTGCAAGGTCCCAAAAGTAGAGAAATTTTAAAAAAAATTATTTTTACACCACCAACACAGCCTTCGATAGATGAGTTAGGCTGGTTTAGATTTACAATTTGTAGAATAGAAGAACTTCAAGGTATACCATTAATTGTTTCAAGAACTGGTTATACTGGTGAGTTAGGTTATGAGATATGGTGTCATCCAAAACAGGCACCAGAAGTTTGGGATAAATTAATGGAAGCGGGTAAAGATGATGGGCTTATTCCAGCTGGGTTTGCAGCTCTAGATAAACTTAGAATTGAGGCGGGTTTAATTTTATTTGGTGCTGAGTTTGACGGTGAACAAGATCCCTTTGAAGCTGGTATAGGTTTTGCTGTTCCATTGAAAACAAAAGAAGAAGATTTCATTGGTAAAGAGGAATTAGTTAAAAGAAAGGCAAGCCCTCAAAAAAAATTAGTAGGATTGGAACTTGCTGGCAAAGAAATAGCTGGTCATGGAGACTGTGTTCATATTGGAAGATCTCAAGTTGGTATAGTTACAAGTGGATGTTTGTCCTCAACTTTAAATAAAAATATTGCACTTTGTAGAATAGACGTTCAGTACTCTGAGATTGGTACTGATGTAGAGATTGGTAAAATTGACGGTCATCAAAAAAGAATTGGTGCAAAAGTAGTTGGTTTTCCTTTTTATGATCCAACTAAATCAAGAGTCAAAGCTTAAGAGCTATGCCAAAAGATAAGAAAACACTCTTAGATTTTTGGGAAGACCAAATGAGACAATCTCATACATCAAGTAATTATTTTTTTAGAAAATCACCTTCCCATTATCATATGATGTTGCTAGTAATGTCAGCTTATAAAGAAGGTAAAAAATTATCAGTAGAAGAATTAAAAACAAAACTTTTTAAAACTTCTCGACCTAAATCAGCCTTGATAATCACTGAGGCTTGTGAGAAAGGATTCTTTAGACTTGAAAAAACTTCAGCAGACCAGAGAATAAAAAATATAATGCCAAGTGAATCATTTATAAAAGAGTTTAATGATTATTTAGTCACTTTAAAAAACATAAGCTATTAGCCAATTTTTAATAAAAATTTAAGTATCTATTTTTTATATATAATTTTTAGTTCTATAAAAAATTATATTAATTGCCCCTGCCAAAAAATAATGTTTTGTTATGACGACATTACCTTCGAAAGCTAAAGTGGTTATAATCGGTGGTGGAATTCATGGTCTTAGTACTGCTTGGAAGCTTTCTGAAACTTACAAAAATCCTGGTGACATAATTGTATTAGAAAAAAAAGATACTGCTGCTGGTGCAAGTGGAATTGCATGTGGTGTGGTAAGAAATAATTATTTTCAACCAGCAATGAGAGAGTTGATGGCTCACTCAGTTTCTATTTGGGAAAGTGATCCTAAAGCATTTAAATATAATCCTGTTGGTTATTTACAAATATCGCCTGAAGTGATGCATAAAGATGTTGCAAGTATTTATGAGCAACAAAAAGCAATTGGCTATGAGTCAGATTTTATAGAAGGTGAAAAAGATTGTGCAAATTACATGAAAGGTATTTTTGATGATTGGCAAGCACAAGGTATAACTTCTGTTCTTCATGAAAAAAAAGGTGGATATGCATTCAACAAGGATTCAATTAAAGCACTAGAAAATAAATCTACTTCAAATGGTGTTCAAGTAATGAAGGGAGTAAAAGTAACAGGTTTTAAAAGAGGAAGTAACAGTCAAGCAGTTACAGGTGTCGAAACTGACAAAGGAAACATTGAGTGTGAACAAGTAGTAATTGGTGCAGGTCCATGGGCAAGAGATTTTTGGAACATGCTAGAACTACCAAAGACTGCAAATATTTTGGGTAAAGACGGTAAGATACATGAGACTGACATGTGGACATATTGGTTTTTACAAGAAGGAGTTATTGGAGTTGAACCAGATTTTTTAAAAACAAATGATGGTAAACAACCACCTGTAGTTCACGTAGACTCTACAGCTCCATTATATTCAGACAAAACAAAAAAATTAATTACAGATAAAATTTGGGGAATTTATTACAAACCAGATATTGAAGGTTTAGGAGTACAAGGTGGAACATCTCCTTACATAGTTAAAAAACATTTTGATCAAGTTAACGTTGATCCTTATGGCTTGGAATCACCTGAGTATCAAACAACAGATGCATTTAGTGAAATGTGGTGCTCAGCATTAGCTCATTGTCAAAAAAGATTTGAAGGTAAATCTGATTTATATAGAAAAGGACCTTCAGGTGGTCTTGGATGTATGACACCAGACTCGTTTCCAATATTTGATAGATTTTTTGAAAATGTTTACATGATTGCAGACGCAAATCATGGTTACAAAATGATTGGTGTTGGAGAGCTTGTTGCAAAAGAAATTCTTGGTACTGAAAGTGATTTGTTAAAACCATTTAGATTCAACCGTTACGAGAAGGGAGAACTTCACCCTACTTCGAACAGTCCGTTTCCTTGGAGCTAGACTCTAAGCCTAGACACAAATAAATTTTTCAGCTACGTTTGGATAAATTAAATGAGGGGTGAAAATGACAGATCTAGAAAAACACGTTAACCAACCGGGACGTTCTAAATTAGTAAAAGACGTTAGAGCAAAAATTAAAGAGCTTGGTATAACTTATATTTATTTTCAATTTATTTCAGTTACTGGGAGAGTTGTAGGAAAAGGTATCCCAGCTGACCATTGGGAAAGAACTGCAGAAAAAGGTTTTCAATTAGTTTATGGTTCTACTGCAAACTTATTTTTAGATCGTCATAATAATTACATCGGATACGGACCTGAGGCTATGGAGCTTGTAGGAATTCCTGATCCAGAAACTTTTGTTCAATTACCTTGGGATAAAAGAGTTGCAAGAGTTTTCTGTACTTGTTTCAGAAACAGAGAAGAAAGAGTAAACCCAGGTGGTCATTTAACTTCAGATTGCAGAGGAAATCTAAGAATATTCATGGATGAATTTAAAAAGAAACACGGGCTTGAATTAAGAGTTGGTACAGAACCAGAAATGATGTGGTTGACTAAAAATGAGGATGGCACACCTTCAGGTAAAGGATTCTCAAAACCTTTCTGTTATCACATTGATCAATTCGAATCATTAAGACCAGTATTTATGCAAGTGATAGAATACGCAAACGCTATGGGTCTTGATATGATTCAAGGAGACCATGAAGATGCACCAGGTCAATTAGAATTAAACTGGACTTATGATAATGTTTTAAGAAACGCAGACAGATTATCTACTTACAGACAAATTTGTGCTCAAGTTGCAAGAGAACATAATTTAATTGCTTGCTTTATGACAAAACCATTTATGGGTGTTTCAGCTAGTGGTTGCCATACAAATATGTCTTTATGGAAAGGTGGAAAGATCAAAGTAAACAGACTCGGTCATAAAACTTTACCAGGTGTTGAAGGAGTTTTTAGTTACGTTGAGGGTGGAACAAATACTTTTATGCCTGATACAAAAGATATGCAAATGCCGGGTAAAATTGGTTTGCAATCAATTGCAGGTATCATGAAGCACTTGCCAGCATTAACAGCTCTTGGATCTTCAACTGTAAATTCTTACAGAAGATTATGGGATCAAGGATTTTGGGCTCCTGTTTATGCCGATTGGGGATATCAAAACAGAACTTGTGGCTTAAGGGTTTCTGCTCCAGGAAGATTTGAATACAGATCAGTAGACTCGATGCACAATCCTTATCTATTAGGTGCTGCATTATTAAAAGCTTGCGACGAAGGTATAAGTAAGAAAATGAAACCAGCAGCTCCTGAGTCTAGAAATATTTATGAAGCTCAAAAAGCTGGTAAAGATGTTAAAAAACTTCCATTAAGTTTGGGTGAAGCTTTAGATAGACTGGCAGAAGATGAAGTAATCAAATCTGCAATGCCAGATGAAATGTATAAAGTTTTCCATTGGTATAAAAACGATGAGTGGGAAAGATTTCTTGGTGCAACAACACAATGGGATCTGGATACTTATCTTGATTGTCTACCGTAGGTCACAGAAATAGATAGAAAGGGTATAAATATATGTGTGGAATAGCAGGTTTAATTCATAGAGGGAAATCTTCAAATGTTGGAAGCGAACTACAAGGGATGCTCCAAGCGTTAAAACATAGAGGAGAAGACTCTACAGGTTACGCTTTATATGGAGATACAGATGGAAAAAATTTCATTATGCGTTTTAAAGTTGGAGAAAACGTAGGAGAAGGTAGTTCGTCAGTTATGGAAGATGTTTCTGTTTACGATGAAAGAAAAAAAATTGTAGATGAAACTCTGGCTGAGATGGGAGCTAAAATAGTTAAAGAAGAGAGAACTCTTCCCTATTCTTTAAGATATGAAATTGATTATAATGTTAAAGACCTTTTAGAATTTTCACAACGTATAGAAAGTATTCCTGGTGTAGAAATTCTTTCTATGGGTAAATCTTTAGAAGTTATTAAAGACCTTGGAAACGCCAAAATGGTTTGTGATAGATATAGTTTAGACAAAGTAGTGGGTACGCATGCTATTGGTCATGCTAGAATGGCAACGGAATCTGGTGTAGATATAAAATCTGCTCACCCATTCTGGGGATATCCTTTTAGTGATGTATCAGTAGTTCATAACGGACAGTTAACCAATTATTGGAATAACAGAAGAGTTTTAGAAAACAAAGGTATGAGATTTATGTCTGAGTGTGACTCAGAATTAATTGCAGTTTACCTTGCTGAGAAAATGAGAGATGGAGCAACTTTAGAGGAAGGGATGAAAGCATCTTTAACAGGTTTAGATGGTGTTTTTACTTACTTTGTAGCAACAAAAGACTCTTTAGGAATGGCAAAAGATACAATGGCTGCAAAACCTTTAGTTTTATATGAGTCAGATGATTTAGTAGCTATGGGATCTGAAGAAAT
>CACJGD010000010.1 GCA_902592935.1 uncultured Pelagibacteraceae bacterium
TGTGTGCTATACTTAAATTTTCATATGCTGATAAAAAAGAATTATTAATCTTAATTGATTGATTAAATTGATTCACAGCATCTTTAAATTTGCCAAGCTTATATAATGACACTCCTATATTATTAAAAATTTTAAAATTTTTTGATAAATCTGATATCTTTTGATAGTAAAATAGGGATTTTTCCCATTCTTTTTTATTTAGGTAAATTGAGCCCTTAAATCTATTAATTATATCTGGATCATGATCGCTAAGTTTTTCTAACTTAGTTAGCGCTTCATCAAATTTTTTAACCTTAATTAACTCTAAAATTGGAAAAAATAATTTTTTAGAAATTTCTGATAAATCGTTTTTCATATTTAAAGTTTAAAGATTTAATTATTTTTTAATACAGTTTCTAACTATTTCTTGCAAATTTTTAAAAAGCTATTAATTTCAATACTTATAGAACATGCGGGCATAGCTCAGTGGTAGAGCGTCTCGTTGCCAACGAGAAGGTCGAGGGTTCGACCCCCTTTGCCCGCTCCAATAAATAAAAACTTGTCATGATTATTTGGATAGCATCATACCCTAAAAGTGGAAATACCTATTTAAGATCATTTTTAGCAAGTTATTATTTCTCAAAAGACGGAAAGTTTAGTTTTGATCAACTTTTAAAGATTCATCAATTCCCAAATATGAAATTCTCAAAAACAAAATCTTTTTCTAAAAAGGAAGCTAGCAAAAATTGGATTTTTAATCAAAATTCTTTTTTTAATAAAGAAAATTTAAATTTAGTAAAAACTCACAACTGTCTATATCCATTTCATGGTAATGAATTTACAACTAAAAATGAAACATTGGGTGCAGTTTACATTGTTAGAGATCCAAGAAACGTTATAACTTCATTAACTCATCACTACTCTTTAAATTATAACGAAGCTTTCAAGCATATGATTAATAAAGAATCCTCCTTGTTAGAAAAATCACATGAATTAGATCATAGTAACTTTACTTATCTTAATTCATGGTCAAATCATTATAAATCTTGGAAAAATAATTCAGAGTTCAATGTATTATTTATTAGATATGAGGATCTTCAAATTGAGAAAGAAAAAACTTTTGAAAAAGTAATTTTATTTATAAATAAATTAACAAATAGAGATACAAAAATTGATGAAAATAAGTTTTTAAATTCAATTAAATCTACTAATTTTTCTAATTTAAAAAATAAAGAATTAAATGAAGGTTTTGAAGAGAGTGTATTTTCAAGTAAAACTGGAAAAAAAATAAATTTTTTTAATTTAGGGTTTAATAATAGATGGCAGAAATTATTACCAAATGATATAAAAGATCAATTAAATAAATATTATATTAATGAATTTAAAGAATTAAATTATTTATGAGTGATGATCTAGCAAACAAAAAATGTGTCCCTTGCGAAGGTAATATTCCACCTTTTAACACAGAAGAAATTCATACCTACTTAAAAAAAGTTGATGGATGGGAAGTTCTTGAGGATAAAATTGATGGATTTCATTTAATAAAAAATTTCAAATTTGATAATTTTTTACAAAGTCAGGACTTTGTTAATAAAGTTGGGTTAATTGCTGAAGAGGAAGGTCATCACCCCGATTTATGGTTTGGATGGGGCTATGCTAGAATTAAAATATTTACACATGCTATTAAAGGATTAGCAGAGAGTGATTTTATTCTCGCAGCAAAAATAGATCAAATACCTAATGTCTAAAGTGTCTTGTTTTTGAAAAAAGTAGCACAGTATCAGTTTCATTTGCAAAATTAATTATTTCTTTATCTCTTATTGATCCAGATGGTTGGACTACCGCTCTCACACCAGATTGTACTAATTTTTCAATACCATCTACAAAAGGAAAAAATGCATCTGAGGCAGCTACTAAGTTATCATTTTTTTTATTAAATTTTTTCATTTTTTCAATTGCTATTTTACAACTATCCAGTCTACTTGTTTGACCAGAACCAATTCCAACTGTCGTTTCATTAGATGCCAGAACTATTGCATTTGATTTAACGTATCTACATACTTGAAAAGCAAAAATTAGATCTTTAAGCTGTTTTGATGTTGGTTTTCTTTTTGAGACAACTTGAAAATTTTTTTCTGTAAATACATTTAAATCTTCTGATTGCATTAATATTTCTTGGTTAAATGACACAAACTTAAGAATTTCTTTAAACGTATAGCTTGTTCCGTCAATTAATCTTAAGTTTTTTTTGGTTTTTAATATTTTTATAGCACTAGAATCAAATCCATTTGCAATTATTACTTCTAAAAATAATTTATTTAACTCAATGGCTAATTTTTTAGTAATTTTAAAATTACAAGAAACTATTCCTCCAAAAGCACTTATAGGATCGCATGCAAGAGCAGATTTGTAACTTTCTAAATGATTACTTTTAATAGAAACACCACATGGATTAGCGTGCTTTACTATGATTGTTCCTTTACCTTTTGGTAAAGATCTTGAAATAGTTAGAGCACAAAATATATCATTATAATTATTATAACTTAGTTGCTTCCCATGAATTTGTTCTAAATTCTTATTTGTGCTATTTGAATAAATTGCACTTTGCTGATGAGGATTTTCTCCATATCTAAGTTGCTCTATTAAATTTCCATGAAAAATTTTTTTATTTGGGAAAATAGTATTTGTTTTTTTGTTAAAATAGTTTGAAATTATAGAATCATAATAAGCTGTTTCAGCAAATGCTATCCTTGATAATTTTTCTCTAAAATTTAAAGAAGTAGACCCTTTGAATTTATTTAGTTCTTGAATTAATTCTTCGTATTGGTCTGAAGATGTTATTACTGTTACATCATTATAGTTTTTAGCTGCAGATCTAACCATTGTAGGGCCACCAATATCTATATTTTCTATAATTCTTTTATGATTTCTTGTCTTTTTAATGGTGTTCTCAAATGGATAAAAATTAACAATAATTAAATCAATATTCTCGAAACCATTACTTTTTATATCCTTTAAGTGAGATTTTTTTTCTCTTTTATTTAAAATACCTGCATGTATTTTTGGATGGAGGGTTTTGACTCTACCCTCTAAAATCTCTGGAAAATTAGTAAATTTAGATACTTCTAAACATTCAAATTTTAATCTTTTAATTTCTTTATAAGTACCACCCGAGCTAATTATTTTAATTTTGTTTTTTTTTAAAATGTTTAATAAAGGTCTTAAGTTTTTCTTATCGGATACAGAAATAAGGGCTGTTTTAATTTTTTTCTTCATTATAATTTAGTGATCTCCCACTTTATTATCTGCTCCTTATGATTGTTCATTCCTGAGATAAAAATATTTTGGTTTTCTTTATATGAATTTTTATTACCGAAAAATAAACCATTATCAATATTAATATCAAAGTTATCACAACTAAATTTCCAACCTTCTTCATCTATTTCAATTAATATAGATTTATTGTCTTGTGTTTTCATTACTTTTGAGTTTGGATCAAGATGAAATCTTATATCAAATTTAATTTCTTTATTGGGTGTTTTTCTAAATAATTTATCAGAACCAATAAATTTCATTTGTTCTGGGTAGAACTCAATTTCTCTCTCATAAATTGTTCCAAATTTAATTGAATATCCATTGTGAGTCCCTGATATTTTCCAATAATTTTTTTCAAATACCACATTTTTTTTTGTGATTTTTAATCCTTTATCAATAAATAAATTATTTTTATCTTTAGTAAAATTACATGATGAGTAATCCTCAATGGTTAAAGCACAATGAAGAGCTGTACTTCTTGATAATTTATTAAATTTATTATTTTTATCTGAATAGTAACCAGCATTTGAAATTAATTTTTTATCATTTGAAAATATTTCAAATGATAAAGCACCGGCCTGATAGTCATTGGAAAAAATTTTATTTGGACTAGAACCAATATCAGCAGCAAGAATTATTTTTTTATTTTTAAGTATAGTGTATCCACCAAGTTCATTAATTTTACTCTTAAAGGTATAACCAAACCTTTTTAAGTATTGATCAAATTCTTTATTTTCAGAGAAATAATTTCCATTAAAAAAAATGTCTTGTTTTATATTTTGCCATATGAAAGCATAACTTGTCCCTAAATAGTAAATAGTTTCATCAATATATTCAGGGATTAAACTTTGAGATTCTTTAAACCACTCTCTAATAATAATAAAGTATTTTAAATAAAATATTAATTGTCTGATATTTCTTGATTTGGGAAAACCCTGGTTATCAATTGAAGATTTAATTATATTTTTTAATAAATTTAATCCATTATCAAGATATTGTTTTTCATTTTTGTAAGCTAATCCAGTCAAAATTATTGCAGCACACCCAATCATTTTATTTTCTACTTCTTTTGGATTTTTAATTTCATTTAATAAATGGTTAGTTTGTTTCTGTATCATGTGATCAAAAATAGACCTATATTGTTGGTCACTATCTTCATAAGTAAGTTGGTGATTTGATAACCATGAAATAATTCTTTTTGCTGTTAAATCAAATTCCCAACTTTTTTTCTGATACCTAGTGTTGTTTGATATCCAATTTTTTATAACTGTTTGTGTGGTTTTTTTAGAGGATTTTAAATCTAAGCTAAAAAACCAAAAAAAATTATTCAATTTTTCATAATCTTTTGGGTTCAAATTATTTTTCCAAATTGATTCTATGGCAAAATCTTCAATTTTATATTTTTTATTTTGGTATTTAATTATAGAAGATAGTAAATGAGGGCTTGGTTTATATTCAAAAACATTATTGAGAGTGTTTGATATTTTTTTTTCGTAAAAATTTGAATTCTTATAAATTGATTTAAAACTTTCTTTAATATTAAAATAAAATTGACCTAAAATGCCTAAGGAATTTGTATTAATCATTAACTTATTTTAATTTTAATAAATTAATATTTTTCTTTATATCTCCATCATTACTTTTAAATACTGTAGTACCGGAAACAAGAATGTTAGCACCAGCATCAATTGCACTTTTGCAGTTATCAAAATTAATACCACCATCAATTTCTATATCAAAATTTAATTTTCTTTGTTCTCTTATTTTTTTTAGATCTTTAATTTTATCTAAAACTTCTGGCATAAATTTTTGACCTCCAAACCCAGGATTAACGCTCATAATTAAAACCAAATCTATTTGATTTAACAATTCTAAAATTAAATCAATTTTAGTTTCAGGATTAAGTGAAACTCCAGCTTGTTTATTTTTTTCTTTTATTTTTTTAATTGAATTTTCTAAATTATCAGTTGCCTCAGGGTGAATAGTAATTATATCTGCTCCCGCGTCAGCGTAAGCTTCTATATATTTATGGACTGGTGATATCATTAAATGAACATCAAATTTTAATGAACAATGTTTTCGAAGAGCTTTAATTACAGGTGGCCCTATCGTTAAATTAGGAACAAAATGACCATCCATTACATCCACATGAATCATGTCAGCCCCACCTTCTTCAAGTCTTTTTATTTCTGGACCTAACTGACTAAAATCAGCTGATAAAATAGATGGAGAAATTTGTATATTTTTCATTGATTGCTAGATTAACTAGTATCAATTTTAAAAATTAAAATGAATTAAAAAATTGATAAATTTGTCTAGAAATTTCACTCTCCAACGGAAATGACAACATTCCCATCACTGAATAGCCTAAGATCCAAGGCATTAAATAAAATCTGATCATGTAAAAGAACCAAGCTACATATAAAGGCACCAAAGGCCCAATAATAAAAGAAGGTGTGATTGGTTTAAATAATTTAATTAAAGGGTTGGTATATTTTACAAACACTCTCATGAAAAAGAATTGTGAATCTTCTCTTTGAAAAATATTCATCGCTACTCTTCCAATTAGAGTCCACATTATAATCCCAAGTAAATAATCGATAAAATATATTAGAGGATGGAAATTTGCCGACATTTAAAATTTATATTGGAAAATGTATTGAAATAAAAGGGGCGAAATTAATCGCCCCTTTAAAAGATTATTTAGTGTGATCTACCAAGAATTGATTTACCACTCGGTACACGTACATCATCAACCATTTTTTGAGTAGCTTTATCTGGTTCTGTAGTCATTAAACTAACTACTACCATTAAAACTAAACTAACAGCTGATCCGAAGATACCAAATGTTAACTGTGTAATTCCTAGGAATCCACTTCCACCAGTTCGTACCCAAACTAAGTACCAAGCACCGGCGACTAGACCACCTAGCATACCAGCAATCGCACCCTGTCTATTAGCTCTCTTCCACCATACACCAAGTACGAGTGGGAAGAACAATCCAGACATCGCAAAATCAAAAGCCCAGATGACTGAACCTAAGATTCCTTGAATCTCCATTGCTGCAATAGTTGCTCCAGCAAAACCAATTACTACAAGTAATACCCTTGCAACAAGTAGTCGTTTTGCAGTTTCCGCTTTTGGATCAATGATTTTATAGTAAACATCATGTGATATAGCGTTTGCAATTGCTAGAATCAAACCATCAGCAGTAGACATGGCAGCTGCCATACCTCCTGCAGCAACTAGACCTGAAATTACATAAGGTAATCCAGCTATCTCTGGAGTTGCTAATACAACGGCTTTACCACCCATGAAGAACTCATTTAATTCAAGAGTTCCATTTCCGTTAAAGTCGCTGATAAACATTAGGTTTGCTTGGTTCCAGTTTTGGTACCAATCTATAGCTTCTACTTCTGCAAAAGTCTTACCGATAATACCTGTTGGTAAATTCGGGTCGATCAATGATAACTTAGATAATGTAGCTAACATTGGAGCAGAAGAATAAAGTAGGAAGATAAAGAATAATGACCAACCTACTGATTTTCTAGCTGCTTTTACACTTGGAGTAGTAAAGTATCTCATCATCACGTGTGGCAATGAAGCTGTTCCCATCATCATCGCTAGTGCTAATGAAATAAATGCCCAAGGTGTAGCGTTAACCGCAGAGTGAGCTTTAGTTATTCCTGCTAAGCCTTTAGGTACTGATTTTAGATCAGCAGCTGCATTTTTAACAAAACCAAACTGTTGTTCTAATTCACCAATTCTAGCTACCTCATCAGCTAACATGAAGTGAGGGAAGAAACCCGCACCCATTTTGTTACTGATCCAGAATACTGGAAGCAGGTAAGCTATAATTAGTACGATGTATTGTGCAACTTGTGTCCAAGTTACCCCTCTCATACCACCTAACATCGAACATAATAAAATACTTATTAGTCCAACATAAACTGCGTATTGGAACGGGATATCAAGTGCAACAGATGCAATAGTACCTGTAGCGTTAATTTGTGCGGTCACATAAGTAAATGAAGCAACAGTTAAAACGACAACTGCGCTAAATCTAGCTAAATTACCACCGTATCTAGTACCTATAAAATCTGGAACTGTATAACAGCCAAATTTTCTTAAGTATGGTGCTAATAAAGATGCAACAAGCACGTAACCACCAGTCCAACCTACAAGTAGAGCCATATAGCCGTAACCTTTAAAGTAAATACCACCTGCCATTGCAACGAATGAAGCACCAGACATCCAGTCTGCTGCAGTCGCCATTCCGTTGAAGACCGTTGGTACTTGCCTACCAGCTACGTAATATGCATCTGCTTGGGCTGTTCTTGATAGCCAACCGATTAATGCATAGATGAATACAGTAAATGCAACGAAAGCGATACCGATCGCTTTAGCTGTCATACCCATCTGTTCAGCAATTGCCATGATGATTATGAAACCTATAAATCCTCCGGTATAGATTCCATAAACCTTTGGCAAATTATCTATGAAATTACCTTTCATTATTCGTCCTCTCTTTCGCTAAAGCCGAACTCTTCATCGATTTTTTCCTGTCTATTCGCAAACCAGAAAATTAAGATTACGAAAGCACCAAGAGATCCCTGACATGTAAACCAATATGTCCATGGATAACCGAAAGGTCCTGTGACCTCGTTCATTTCAGCTCCAAAGAGAAAGATGCCAATTGAGAAAACAAACCAGATTGCCAGTGTTATAAATAACAATCCCCTGGTTTTTTCCCAGTGTTTTTGTTGATTTGACATTTATACCTCTCTTTTTAGTTATAACTGGTTGAAACCATAACCATTATAAGGGTTTTGAAAAGACCTAAAATTCACCATATTAGGTACTTATTTACTTACTTTTTTAAGATATAATTGGCGCACTGACAAATTAGCATGGGGAAATACAAATTAACTTGGAGAGACATAAAACTTGAGGATTTCAAAACATATTTATTCGCTATGTTTAAGGCGTTCATTCCCAAAAAAAAAATAAAAAATTTAGATGAACTAGAACAATTTATCCAAACAAAATCTGCCTGGGCCACTCAAGTTACTTTATATAATTATCTAAAAACTAGAATGGGAACAAGATACGTTCTTCATTTTGATAATGATGAATTTATGTCATCAGTAAATCTTGCTAAATGGAATATTTATTCAGTTGCATTACAAGATTTAACTTTTTTTACTTTTTCATATTTGAAAGTTAATTTTAATTATCAGGATATTCATAAAGCAAATGAAATTTTTAATAAAATTTTAGATGATGAAATTTCTAATAAGATGCCATTAAATATTATTGATGAAGCAAGAAAAAGTTTTGATGGAAGATTAGAGAAAATAAATTGGGATGGTTATTATCAAGATTTACCTTTTAATCCTAGTGCGCTATCTTTATATAAATGGGCTCCGATTGCAGATGAACTAAAAACTTTGGATCGAAAGATTGTTTTAAATTCAATGATTTTAAAATGGGATGTTGTTAAACAAGAGTTTAAAGATTTAATCCAGTTTTAAATATTTTTTCTATTATCAACCAAACTATCAACTACACTAGGATCCGCCAGAGTAGTTGTGTCACCTAATTGACCATGCTCATTAGCAGCAATCTTTCTTAGAATTCTTCTCATTATTTTTCCTGATCTTGTCTTAGGGAGACCTGGAGTAAAATGAATAAGGTCTGGAGTTGCTAAAGGTCCGATTTGTTTTCTAACCCAAAGTTTTAGATCTCTTTCAAGTTCGCCTGTTTCTGTTTCTCCTGCATTTAAGGTTACATAACAATATAAACCATTACCTTTAATGTCATGAGGATAACCAACTACTGCGGCCTCAGCTACTTTTGGATGAGCTACAAATGCACTTTCAATTTCAGCAGTTCCTAGGTTGTGCCCTGAAACAATAATTACATCATCTACTCGACCAGTTATCCAGTAATATCCATCTTTATCTCTTCGACATCCATCACCTGTGAAATATTTTCCGTTAAATTGAGAAAAATATGTATCAATAAATCTTTGGTGATCACCATAAACTGTTCTCATCTGTCCTGGCCATGATTGAGCTATACACAATCTTCCTTCACCAGCTCCTTTAATTTCTTTACCGTTTTTATCTACAAGCACCGGCTTAATTCCATAGAAAGGTTTTGTTGCAGACCCGGGTTTTAGAGGAATAGCACCTGTTTGAGGAGCAATCATTATACCTCCAGTTTCCGTTTGCCACCATGTATCTACAATTGGGCATTTAGAATTACCCACAGTTTTATAATACCACATCCAAGCTTCTGGATTTATTGGTTCTCCTACAGTTCCTAAAAGTTTAAGTGATTTTCTAGATGTTTTTTTAACTGGTTTATCTCCCTCACGCATTAATGCTCTAATTGCAGTGGGTGCTGTATAAAAAGTATTTACTTTATATTTATCAACTATTTGCCACCATCTTGAACTATCAGGATAATTTGGAATTCCTTCAAACATTATTGTCGTTGCACCATTTGAAAGTGGTCCATAAATAATATAACTGTGTCCAGTTACCCAACCAATATCAGCAGTACACCAATAAATATCTTTTGGTTTGTAATTAAAAATATATTGATGTGTCATTGAAGCATAAACCATATAACCACCAGTAGTATGAAGAACACCTTTAGGTTTGCCTGTTGAACCTGAAGTGTATAAAATAAATAAAGGATCCTCTGCGTTCATTTCTTCAGGCTCGCAATGATTAGGAACGTCTTTAATTAAATCATGAAACCAAACATCTCTATTTTGATCCCAGTTTATGTAATTACCTGTTCGTTTTACAACAATACATTTCTTAACATTTGGGCAACTCATTAAAGCTTCATCAACTGTATATTTGAGTGGTATAGTTTTTCCACCTCGCACTCCTTCATCTGCAGTAATAATGTATTCAGATTCACAATCATTCACTCTTCCCGAAATAGAATCTGCTGAAAAACCTCCAAAAATAATCGAATGAACTGCACCAATTCTTACACAGGCCAGCATTAAAATTGCTAACTCTGGTATCATAGTTAAATAAATTGTTACACGGTCACCTTTTTTAATTCCTAATTTTTTTAAACCATTTGCTGCTTTTGAAACTTTTTGGTGAAGTTGTTTATAAGAAATTTTTTGACTATCTTTTGGATCATCACCCACCCAAATAATAGCAGTTTTATCTTTTTTATCTTTTAAGTGTCTATCAATACAATTTGCTGAAGCATTTAAAGTACCATCTTCAAACCATTTAATTTTTACTTCTGTTGTACTGTATTTTACGTCTTTAATTTTTTTATAAGGTTTTATCCAAGAAATTCTCTTTCCTTCTTTTCTCCAAAATTCATCATTACTCTTTATAGATTGAGAATATTTTTGCTGGTATTTACTTTTATTTGCTAAACTAGTTTTAATCCATTCTGGTTTTATTTTAATAATTACTTCAGGAGGTGTAGTTCCGTTTTCTTTTTTTACTTTAATTCTTTTTTTTATTTTTTTAGAAGATTTTTTTCTAACTTTAGATTTTTTCTTTACCTTTTTTGAGGTTTTTTTTCTAACTTTAGACCTTTTTTTTCTTACCTTGCTTTTCTTTTTCTTTTTTTTTGGCATAGGATAATTTTTTTTTTAAATTCTACTCATGTTATTTATAATTTTCCAGCTTTTATAATCAACAGGCATTACAGAAAGCCTACTTTGCTTAATAAGAGCTAAGTGGCTTAAATCCTTATTTTTTTTGATATTTTCAAGCGTTATGGGCTTTGAAAACTTACTTTTAAATTGAACAGTTACTGCAACGAACCTTTTTGTTTTGTCAGTTTTATCAACATAAGATTCTTTAATAACTTTTACAATTCCAACTATCTCTTTTCCGATGTTTGAATGATAAAAAAAACAAAGATCTCCTTTGTTCATGTTTTTTAAATTCTTTGCAGCTTGATAATTTCTAACACCATCCCAAGGTGTACCTTTCGTTCCAGCTTTTTTTTGTTGATCAATGGACCAAACATTAGGCTCAGATTTAAGTAACCAATATTTCATTTTATCTATTAAATAAAAAAACTAAAAATAATTTATAATTTAACCCCTGCACCTTTAAGAAGCAATGCATTTTCATCTAAAGGCCATCTTGATTTGGCTGGATGATCTAAATTATTAAATTGTTTTAATTTAAATTTCTCTAGACCAACTACTCCTATCATTGCTGCATTATCTCCACAAAATTCTATTGCTGGAAATATACTTGTATAATTATTTTCTTCACATAAATTTATTAACATAGATCTAATTTTTCTATTTGCTGCAACACCACCTGCGACTACAAATATTTTTTCATTAAGCTCATTTATTTTTTCAAACTCAGTAAAGGCAATCTTAGTTTTTTTATATAAAATATCCTCAATTGTTTTTTGAAAAGATGCTGCAAGGTCATATTTATCTTGTTCTGATTTAATTGTTTTGCTTATTTTCAATACTGCAGTTTTTAGACCTGCAAAAGAAAGATTACAGCCTCCTTTACTAAAAATTGGTTTAGGTAAGTCATATTTTTTTGGATCACCTTTTTTAGCTAAAATTTCTATTTTAGGTCCTCCAGGAAATTCTATTCCTAAAAGTTTTGCTGTTTTATCAAACGCTTCACCTAAAGCATCATCAATAGTTGTTCCCAACCTTTTATACTTACCAAGATTCTTAACACTCAAGTATTGTGAGTGCCCACCAGAAATTAAAAGAAGTAAATATGGATAATTTAGATTTGTATTTAGTTTTGGACTTAAAGCATGTCCCTCTAAATGATTAACAGCAATAAAAGGTTTATTCATAGCAGAGGCAAAAGCTTTCCCAAAACTTAAACCAACCGATAAACATACAATCAATCCAGGACCTGCGGTAGAAGCTACTGCATCTATTTCCTCAATTTTTCTTCCACTTTCATCAATAGCCTTTTTGACAATCCAATCGATTTTTTCAATGTGTGAACGGGCTGCCAGTTCAGGGACCACTCCACCAAATTCCTTATGAACTTCCACTTGACTTGAAACAATGTTGGACAAAACTACTGGGAATCCCTCTTTATTTTCAGTTATTAAAGAAGCTGCAGTTTCATCACAACTAGACTCTATTCCAAGAATTAAGGGTTTTTTGCTCATTCAAATAGTTTTTAATAATTGTACAATCTTTATACAAGTATGAAATAAATTTTTATGAGTAAAAAAATAATAATTGGATCTAGAGGTAGCAAACTTGCCTTACTTTATGCCAAACAAGCCAAGGAAAAAATTATTGAAAATACCGATCTTGGTAATGATGATATTTTAATTAAATCAATTACAACCAAAGGTGATGAAGTGCAGGATATAAGATTATCGGAGCTTGGTGGCAAAGGTTTGTTTTCTAGCAATATTGAAAAAGAACTTAAGTTAAAAAATATTGATATTGCAGTCCATGCTCTTAAAGATATGCCAGCTAATGAGACAAAAGGATTAAGGACAAATACCTTTCTTGAAAGAAATGATCCTAGGGAAATTTTAATTTCAAAAAATAATAAAAAACTTAAAGACCTAGATAAAAAATCAGTTGTTGGAACCTCTTCATATAGAAGAGAATTTCAAATAAAAAAAATTAGACAAGACATAAATTGCAAATTAATTAGAGGCAACGTAGATACCAGAATTAGAAAATTAAATGAGGGAATTTATGATGCAATAATTTTATCTTATGCTGGTATCAAATATTTAAAATTTGAGAATGAAATTTCTGAGATTTTTTCAGCTAAAGAAATAATTCCTAGTGCAGGACAAGGTATAATTGCTCTTCAGTGCAGAGAGAATGATAATGATACAATTTCTATTTTAAATAAAATTAATCATGATGAAACATATAAAAGAGCTCACTTGGAGAGAAATATTTTAAGAGTTTTAGAAGGAGATTGTGAAACAGCAATTGGCGCTCATTCGGTAGTTGATGGAAATAAGATTATAGTAGAGGCTGAACTTTTTTCTTTGGATGGCAAACAAAGATTTTATGAAAAAAAAGTTGGTAATTTAAACGAATTTAAAGAACTCGGTGATGAAGTTGGAGACCTTTTAAAAGCAAAATCAAATAATTCATATAAAAGATAGTATGCATATTTTATTAACTAGACCACTTGAAGATTGTTCTGAAATGATATTAAAATTTCAATCTTTGGGCCATCAAGTTTCTCATCTCCCATTAATAAGAATTGAAAAAGTTAATTATGAAGTAATTAACTTTTCTGAATATGGTGGTATTGTTTTTACTAGTGCAAACGCTGTAAAATTTTTAAGTACAGAAAAAATAGATAAAAATATTAAATGTTATTGTGTTGGTAACACTACAGAAAAAAAAGCAAGAAGTTTTGGTTTTCAAAATACAATTGCAGCAGAAGGAAACGTAACAAACTTAAAAGAGTTAATAATACAAAGTTATGAAACTAAAAATAAAGAATTACTATATATTAGTGGTGAAACAATATCAGTCGATCTAGATCAACAGTTATTAAGTGCTGGCTTTAAAATAAAACGAATTGTTAATTATAAAGTAAATCATAATCAAAAATTTGATGAGAAATTTGTTAATGAATTAAAATCTAATATGCCTGATATGGTCTATGTTTATTCTCAAAATAGCGCATTAAGTTTTTTAAATTTTATAAAAATCTATCAAACTCAAACTTTATGGATGAATACAAATTTAATGTGTATTAGTGAAAAAACCTCGTCAATATTGAATGAAATCAAATGGAAAAAAATTTTTCTTTTTAATCCTGGAGAAGAGGAGTTTTTGTTATATAAAATTTAAATATGGAATTAATTAATAATTTTTCTGAAATATTTTTATCAGTCTGGAATAAGGGAATTCTTGGTGTTGATATTTTTCAGATATTAATTGGTATTGGAATTTTTTTACTTTTCTTAATTTTTAGAGGATTAATAAGTAAATTAGTAATTAAAAAATTAGAAATTATTTCAAAAAAAACAACTAATAAATTAGATGATACCTTTGTTCAATCTCTTGAAGGTCCGGCAAGATTTTTACCAATCGTTTTAGGATTTTTTATTGCAAGTTATTACATGACCTTCTCAATAGAAGGAAGAGAAGTAGTAGACACAATAAATAGAACACTGATTACTATTTTAATTTTTTGGGTAATTCACCAAATTATAGAACCTGTCTCATATATACTTAGTGGTTTAGATAAATTGTTAACGAGAGAACTTATTGGCTGGATAATTAAGTCATTAAAGATTCTAATATTTATTTTAGGTTTAGCTGCAGTTTTGGAATTGTGGGGAATTAAAATAGGACCAATTATTGCAGGTCTTGGATTATTTGGTGTTGCAGTTGCATTAGGAGCGCAAGATTTATTTAAAAATTTAATATCAGGAATTTTAGTTTTGGTTGAAAAGAGATTTAAAATTGGAGACTGGATAGCTGTTGAAGGTATTATTGAAGGCGTAGTAGAGAAGATTGGATTTAGATCAACAACAATAAGAAAGTTTGATAAATCACTTGCAATTATTCCAAATTTTCAGTTTGCAGAGAATGCAGTTGTTAATGTGAGTGAAACCTCAAACTGGTTAATCAGCTGGATTATTACACTTCAATATGACACTACAGTAGATCAGTTAAAAAAAATTAGAGATGAAATTGAAAGTCATATTAATTCAAGTGAAGATTATAACACCTCAATCGGTGTTGCGGTAAGAGTTGATAAATTTTCTGATAGTTCAATAGATATGTATGTAAGATGTTTTACAAAAACAGGAAGTTGGAACAATTGGCTAGATGTAAAAGAAAGATTAGCAATCGCGATTAAAGAAATTGTAGAAAAAAATGGTGCTTCATTTGCATTCCCGAGTCAGTCGATTTATGTTGAGAAAAAATGATAGCTATCTTTTATTTAGTTTTACAAATTTTAAAACTGTACTCTTATGTTGTGATTGCCAATGTTATTGTAAGTTGGTTAATAGCTTTTAACGTTCTAAATACACAAAATAGATTTGTTTATGTAATTTTAGAGTTTAGTTATAAGTTAACTGAGCCTATTTTAAATAAAATTAGAGGTTTTTTACCAAATTTAGGCTCATTAGATATTTCTCCTATCATCCTTCTTTTATTGATTTGGTTTATCGAAATGTGTATGAAGCTGTACATCGCACCAATGATTTTTTAAGAGAGAAATATGATATTGATTGATGGAAAAAAAGCTGCCGCAGAATTAAGAGCAGAATTAAAGCAAGAAGTTACAGAGTTAAAAGCAAAACATAATAAAGTACCAGGTTTAACTGTTATACTTATTGGCGATTTAACACCTAGTCAGATTTATGTAAGAAATAAAGAGAAATCAGCAAATGAGGTAGGATTAAAATCTGAAGTTATTAAATATCCAGATTCAGTCGAAGAAAAAGCTGTTTTAGGAAAAATTAAAGAATTAAATAGTGATGAGACTGTTTCAGGAATTTTAGTTCAACTTCCATTACCAAAACACATTGATAAACAAAAAGTTATAGAGGCAATTGATCCCTCAAAGGATGTGGATGGATTTCATCCAATGAATGTAGGTAATCTTTCGTCTGGTTATGAAAGCTCTATTCCTTGTACTCCACTTGGCTGCTATTTATTAATTAAAAAATTTCAACCTAATCTTAATGGAAAAAAAGCTGTAGTTGTGGGTAGATCAAATTTAAATGGAAAACCTATGACTCAACTTCTTTTAAAAGAAAATTGTACAGTCACAATCACACATTCTAAAACTAAAGATTTAAAAGCTGAGTGTTTAGAAGCAGATATAATTGTGGCAGCTGTAGGTATACCTGAACTTGTTCGAGGAGATTGGGTTAAGAAAGACGCTATCGTGATTGATGTTGGCATAAATAAAACTGATAAAGGTATTGTTGGTGATGTGCATTTTGACGAAGTTTCAAAAGTTGCAAAAGCACTTACGCCAGTTCCAGGTGGAGTTGGACCAATGACTATTGCTTGTTTACTTAAAAATACTATAGACTGTTTCAAAAGATCGCAAATTTAACAATTAAACCCCAAGCTGTAATCTGTTAATTTATTAGGATGAAAAAACCTAAGCGACCATACAGATTTTGTATAATTTTTTTGCTTCTTACTGTTCCACCTATTGGAGCAACTCAGCTAGGTTGGTATTTACATGACAAGCAAACTGGTTTTGACTATGGTATGATTGTAGGAACTGTATCTGTAATTTATGCTGCTTATTTAATGTATGAAAAGAAATGGAGAGAAGAGGATGAAGATTAGATTATGGAAAAAATAATTTTTTTTGGATTGGTTATTCCCATTATGGCTTATGTTTTATACTTAGGTGGAATGGCAATTATGAATGGTTTTAAATCTAAAGAAGCTAATAGAGCTGAAAAAGAGGAAGCAGAAAGTGAAAATAGTGAGATAAGTGAAACTTCTTCCGAAAGCAGCAATTTGAGTGATGAACTTACTAAATTAAATGATTTGAGAGAAAAAGGAATTATTTCTCAAGAGGAATTTGAAAAGGCAAAAAACAAACTATTAAATAATTAAATAGTTTAATCATGTTCTATGGTTTTAAAAAACAATTTGTTAAAGTAAACAAGGGTAAAATTTTTTGTAGATTTAAAGGTAACGGTCCTCCTTTATTGTTACTTCATGGATATCCGCAAACACATTTAATGTGGCACAAGACTGCCCCAAAACTTAGTAAATATTTTACAGTAATAGTTGCTGATCTCAGAGGATATGGAGACAGTTTAGTTTTACCTGGTGGAAATAATCATAAGAATTATTCTAAAAGAGAAATGGCAAAAGATATGATTCAGCTGATGAGTAAATTTAATTTTAAAAAATTTTTTGTTGCTGGACATGATAGGGGTGGGAGAGTTGCACATAGAATGGCAAGAGATTATAGAAATAAAATTATGGCTTTGAGTGTATTAGATATTTGTCCAACTCTCGATATGTACGAGCATACAGATGTGAAATTTGCAAAAGGATATTTTCATTGGTTTTATTTAATACAGCCTGCACCTTTGCCGGAGAAAATGATAATGGCAGATCCTAAAAGATGGCTACATAGTCGGTTTAATAGGTCATCTAAACGTGCAATTGGAAAAGTTGAAGGTGAATATTTAAGAGCCTTTAAACAAAATAAAAGAATTCATGCAACATGTGAGGATTATAGAGCTGCGGCGACTATAGACTTAGAGCACGATAAAAAAGATAGAAATAAAAAATTAAATATCCCTATCCAAGTTTTGTGGGGAAGAAATGGAGTAGTTGGAAAGCAGTTTAATTCGATTAAAATTTGGCAAAAATATACAAACAAAAAAATTTACGGAGCAGAAATTAATTCAGATCATTTCATTCCAGAGGAAAGTCCTAAACAAACTATAAATCACCTAAAAAAATTTTTTCTAAAAAATGTTAAAAATAATACCAAATAAAAAAAATATTGGAGCAGAAATAATTGTAAATTTAAAAGATATTACAAATAAAGATATTTTAGAAATTAAGAAAGCACTGAATAAATATGGAATGTTATATTTTAAAGAACAAAAATTAACCTCTAAACTTTATATTAGGTTTGCAAAACATTTTGGAAATATAGCCAACTATCCAAGATTAAAAGGTTTAAATAAAAAATTTCCTCAAATTACAGTAGTGCAAAGAAAATCAAGTGATAAAGGACCAAGTTTTGGTGAACAATTTCATACCGACTCGATTTATACAAAAAAGCCACCAAGATTTACAATGTTGCTTTCTAAACTTGTGCCAAAAAAAGGAAAAGCTAATACAGAATTTTGTTCTCAATATCTTGCTTATAAAGAATTACCAAATTTAATAAGAAGAAAATTAAAAAATATTAAAGCCAAATATTCCTCCGAGGGTCCAATTTCGGTTACAACAAAAGAAAGAGTAAAAGAAAAAGGAAAAAATATTAAAGAACTTAGATCTTCACATAAAATAATCAGGAAAATCAGTATAAATTATTCTATTTATTGTAGTCCAGGACATTTTGTTGGTTTTAGTTCAAAAATAAAAAAACAACAAAAATTAAAAAAATTTCTTTTTAATCATCAAATAAAAAAGAAATTTCAATTTTCATTACCTTGGGAAAAAAACCAATTGGCTATATGGGATAATAGATCTATGCTTCATCAGGCAACTCCCTTTAGAGGAAACAGAATAATGCATAGAATAACAATTAAATAATTTATGTTAACAATTTTTTTAGGACTTACTCCTTTTATATTTATTACTTTTTTAGGATTTGTATTTGGTAAATTAAAAGTCTTAGACCTTAGTCATGCTAAAATTTTAAATCTTTTCTTATTCTATATTGCTGTGCCAGCATTGATAATTAAGTTAATAGCACAAAATGAAATTGGACTAGTAGATTTTAAACAAATTTTCTCTTATTTAATCATGCAATCGATATGTGGAATTATCGCTTACTTAATTACTTCAAAATATTTTAAAAGATCTATCCCCGAGTCAATCATTTGGGCTTTAACAGTTGCATTATCAAACCATGTGACTTTGCTTTTGCCAATAACAGAAATTTATTTTGAACAAAATGTAATTACACAAGTTGCAGGTATTATATTAATGGATGGAATAATTTTGCTATCCGTGATTGCTTTTTTTTTAGAATTATCTACAAAAAAAAATGTAAATTTATTTTCTTTTATTAAAAATTTATTTTTAAACCCATTTATTCTTTCAATAATTATAGGTTTATTATTTTTATTATTTAATTTTAATATTGATCAAACACCGATTGAGTACACTTTGTCTAAACTTGCAGCATGTGTGTCACCGGTTGGGTTGTTTGCAATTGGTATAATTCTCTCATTTTATACCAATAATGTAATTAACAAATTATCTGTTTCTATTTCATTTTTAAAATTAGTAATTTCCCCAATTATTTTGTTACTAATTGCATTAGTATTTTTTAATGCAGGATTTCCATCTGATATACCAGGTGCTTTTTTTGTGAGTGTTGCACCTTGTGGAGTTACTTCTATAGTTTTATGTGCTGCTTATAATGTAAGCCCTGAAAATATAATAAAAGCAATCTTTGTCTCTACTATTGCATCTATAGGTACTATATTTTTTGCAATTAAGTATTTAACTTTATAAAAATTTAATTTTTTTTTTCCATTAACCACAGGCTGTTTCCTGCAAGAAAATAAATTTTTCCATTAACGGGATGTACTTGAATATCTCTAATTCTTCCAATTTTGTCTTGGAAAATAATAGTTTCATCTACGTTTGATAAATTTTGAAAATTTAATTTTCTCAAAGATTTATCTTTCAAAGAAGTAATAAGTGCTTGCCCATTCCATTCATTAAACTCCTTTCCTTTATAAATAGTTATTGCACTTGTAGCTATAGATGGCACCCAGTACTGGATTGCCTTGGTAAAACCTGATTTCCATTTGGGTCCAATCTTTGACCCTGAGTAATTTGTTCCACCCCAACCTAAAATTTTCCAACCATAATTCTCTCCCTTTTTTACTTCACCAAACCAATCCCCACCTTTTGCACCATGGTTGCTTGCATAAATTTTCCCATCAAAAGAGGAATAGGTTAAACCTTGTGGATTACGAACACCAATTTGATAAATTTCTGGTAACCAATCTATTTTACCTTCAGATTTAGGATTATCTTTTGGAATACTGCCATCTAGATGAATTCTGATAATACTTCCAGGATGTTTTGTGGGATCTTGAGCAATCATGCCCCCACCTCTTTCACCAGCGGATGCAAAAAGATAATTATCTTTTATAGCTAGTCTTGAACCGAAATGATAACCAGATTCTATTGGTGGTTCAGCTTGAAATATATTTTTAAAATCTAATTTTTTTTTATTCAATGCAGCTTTTGCAATCGACGTGCTTGTTTTCCAATCTCCTCGATTTTCTGAATAAGAAATCCATAAGTAATTATTTTGATAAATAATATCTAATAAACCTCCTTGTCCGTGTACAAAATAATTTAAATTATGTTCAACTTCGTGAACTTCCTTAGAAACAATATTCACTATTTTTATTTTTCCAGTTTTTTCAGTAATAATAATTTCATCATCATTTATAAAAGACGATCCCCATGGGTCACTTAAATCTGCCAATTTTTTAAAAGTGAAATTTTCAGAAAAACTTTTTGATGAAAATAATAAAAAGAAAAATATTGATAAAAAATATTTGATCACTTTATGAAAGTTTAGACCTACCACCATCGACAGCAATTATTTGGCCAGTAACCCAAGAACTATCTTCTGTTAGTAAGAATTTAGCAAGAGCAGCAGAGTCTTTGCCTTCGCCTAATCTTTTAAGAGGATGTGCTTTTGCAATACCTTCAGCTATAGCAGTATTTTTTAACATTGGTTCTGCTATTTTAGATTTTGTTAAACTTGGTGCTACACAATTTACTCTTATGTTTGGAGCAAATTCTGCTGCAAGAGAAACCGTCAAACCTTCAACAGCTGCTTTTGCTGAAGCTATAATTGCATGATTTGCAAAACCTCTTTGAGCAGCTACAGTTGAAAATAACACTATTGAACCTTTGTTTTTTTTTAAACTTTCTTGAAATCCTTTAATAGCTTCTACAGCAGAATAAAGATTAAGTTTCATACATTTTTGAAAGTCTTGTTCATTTACCATTCTTAGTGGTTTCAAATCAATTGAACCCACGCAATAAGCTAGACCTTTAATTTCAGAAATATCTGATTTAATTTTTTCTACAAACCCTTCCTCTAAAACATCTGCAACGGTATGTGTGCATCCAAGTTTTTCAGAGATAGAACTAAGTTCACTTTCATTTCTTGCAACTAAATGAATATCATTTCCAGAGTTTTTTAATTGTTCCGCCAAACTTGATCCAATAGAACCTGTCGCACCAAAAATTACATATTTTTCTGACATAAAAAATTTTATTAGTTATATTTAACTATGAAGTTATTTTTTATACTTGGCAATCAATTATTTCCAACAAAATACCTAGACCGCTTCAAAAAAGACCACCTATTTTTTATGGCTGAAGATAAGGGTTTATGCACTTATGAAAAGCATCATAAACAAAAAATTTTATTATTTTTATCTTCAATGCGTTCTTATGCCGATAGGTTAAGAAAAAACAAATTTAAATTAGATTATTCTAAAATTGAAGACAAAGAATTTAATGATGATTATTTAAAAAAATTAAAAAAAATAATTATACAAAAAAAAGTAAAAGAAATTTCGAGTTTTGAAGTAGAGGATAAATTTTTTGAAAAAAAAATTTCACAATTTTTAAAAAAAGAAAAAATATACTGGAATGTTATTCAAACCCCCATGTTTTTAAATTCAAGAACTGAATTTAAAAATTATTTATCAAAATCAAAAAAACCTTTTATGGCAACATTCTACAAAGATGTTAGAAAAAAATCAGGGATATTGATGGGTTCAGACGGTAATCCAATTGGTGGCAAATGGAGCTTTGATGAGGATAACAGAAACAAATTACCTAAAAATATTTCAATTCCTAAATTTCCAAAAATCAATGAAACCAGTCACACAAAAAAATTAAAGCCTATTATTGAAAAAGAATTTAAAAATCATCCAGGAAGTATTGATAATTTTTGGTTTGCAACAGAATACGAAGACGTAGTTAAACTTTTAAGTTTTTTTATAAAAGAAAAATCAAACTTATTTGGTGATTATGAGGATGCAGTTGATCAAAAAGATAATATTCTATTTCATAGTGCATTAAGTCCTTATATAAATTTAGGTTTAATTACTCCTGAATTTGTTATCCAAAAAATTTTAGATTTTCATAAAAAAAATAAAATTAGAATGAATTCTTTAGAGGGCTACATCCGCCAGGTTATTGGTTGGCGAGAATTTATGCGTGGAATTTATCAGTCCTATTCTCAAGAAATGGAAATTGGAAATTTTTTTAAACAAAATAGAAAAATGAAAAGTTCTTGGTATGATGGTACCACTGGTCTTCCACCTTTAGATTATGCAATTAAGAATGCTGTTAATCATGGTTGGTCACATCACATTGAAAGGTTAATGATCTTATCAAACATTATGAACCTTTGTGAAATTAAGCCAACAATTGTTTATAAATGGTTCATGGAGATGTTTGTGGACTCCTCAGATTGGGTGATGGTTCCTAATGTTTATGGAATGGGATTATTTAGTGATGGAGGAATTTTTGCGACCAAACCTTATATTTGTGGCTCGAGTTATTTTATGAAAATGATGGACTTTAAGAAAGGTGATTGGTGTAACACCATGGATGGTCTTTATTGGAGATTTATTGACCGAAATAGAAAATTTTTTTTAAAAAATCCTCGTCTATCAATGATGGTAAGAATATTTGATAAAATGAGATCTGATAGAAAAAAATTAATTTTATCAGAAGCCGATAAATTTATCAAACTAAATACAATTTGATGAAAAAAGAAAATTTACCCACTAAAACATGTCCTGTCTGTAAAAAACCTTTTACATGGAGAAAAAAATGGAAGTTAAATTGGGAGAGAGTAAAATATTGTTCCAAGAAGTGTTCTAAGCTAAGCTAATCTTAGTGAATATAATAGTATTACAACATATTAAAATAGAAGACCCAGGTTACATTAAAGATTTAATGTTGGCTGATGGATTTAAACTTACCACTATTGAATTAGATGAAGGCGAAAAAATACCAGATGATTTAGGTAAATTTGATGGAATGTTTTGCATGGGAGGACCAATGGATACCTATATGGAGAAGGTATACCCATGGTTAATTGAAGAAAAGAAAAAAATTAAAGAATTTGTTGTAAATCTAAAAAAACCTTATTTAGGTTTCTGTTTAGGTTGTCAGCTTTTAGGTGAAGTAGTGGGAGGAAAAGTGGTTAAATCTAAACCAGCGGAAATTGGTATTATGGATATAAATTTCTCTAATGAAAAAAATGTAGATAGATTATTTTCAAAATTTCCTGATAAAATTAAAAGTTTACAATGGCATTCTTATGAGGTTCAGGGTATTGAAAACAATAAAGATGTAACTTTATTAGCCTCTTCCCCAATTACAAAGTATCAAATTTTTAAATATCAAAATCATGCTTATGGAATTCAATTTCATATAGAAATAAAAGATACTACGGTTAATGAATGGGGGTGTGTTCCGGAGTATAAAAAAGCTTTGGAAGATCAGCTTGGTAATGGTGCATTAGAAAAGTTTGATCAATCTGCAAAAGATAACATGAAAGATATGAATAACTATTCTACAATCCTTTATAATAATTTTAAAAAACTTTTATGAATAATAAAATTTTTGAATGGGCAGGGGTTATAACTGCAATATTGTATTCTTTGTTTGTCGCTTTAAATATAGGCATAGAATTTTTCGGTTTTTGTCTACTGTTATTGTCAGCCATTTTAATTGGAATTTGGGCCTATAGAGGTGGTCATAAAGGAATTTTATTTTTGCAATTTTTTTATGCAACCGCTGGAATTATTGGTATGGTTCGTTGGTTTTAATTAAAGCTTGAAACTATTTTGGGAATATAATTTTTAAAATTAAAAAAACCTTTATTGCAGTATTGCCAAGCTAATTGATCAAGATTTCTATATAAAAAATCTTTCTTTAAATTATTAGAATTTAAAAAATCTAAATTTTCACCTACTGTTGGATATAAACCGTAATAATTTTCAATATTTTTTAATTCAGTTATATCTATAATTTGACAATCAATAGATTGATTTTTTAATCTTTGTTCTTGGTCTTCTATTAAATGAGATTTAAATTTCACTAATTTTTCACTGAGTTTTATTGCTCTATTTTCATTTTTATTAGAAACTAAGTAAATTTTCTTAAAGTTGTTTTCCTTAAAGTCAGTAATTTCAAAAGAGAGATTATTTTCAAAAATTAAAAGATTTTTTTCATCAATATTTTGTGGGTTATTAAAATCTTGTTTAATTATTTGGTAAGATTTTTCAGATATTTTTGGAGGTGCATTTTCATTTAATTTTATATTTTGAAATCTATTGTTAGTAAATTTTTTGATATTCCATTCACTTGCAAGGTAATGTTTTCCTTGAGTTTGAACTCCAGCAACCCATCGCCATCCAAGAGTATTTGATGCTGCATCTCCATCATAAAGATGTTGCATAAAAAATTCCGCACCCAATTGCCAAGGTAATTCTAGAGTAAAAATCCAAATACTAGCAAACCACATTCTTGTATGATTATGTAAATAATTATTTTCTTTTAGCTCGTTTACCCATTCATTAAAGCAATCTATTTTTGTTTTTCCTTCAATTGCTGCGATATAATCTTTATTATCTCTAAATTCATTTTTGATTTGATTTAATTCGATAAGATAATCAGCCCAAACATTCGGCCTAAGTTCTAACCAACCTTTCCAATAAGTTCGCCACAAGACTTCTTGAATAAACTTTTCATTTTTTGAAAAAGAAAATTTACTTAGAGCTTTCCGAATGACTTCTTGTTCATTAATTATTCCATGAGTTATGTATGGTGATAAGCAAGATATATTGGATCTTTTTTCAGGTCCAAAATCAAAATTTCTTAATTTTGAATACTCTCCAAGATTATTCTCAACAAAATTATTTAATTGATTTAAGGCCTTAGCCCTTGAAGCTTCAAATATCATTTAAAATTATTTTGATTTTTTTTTCTTAAGACCTAATTTGTCACTATGTCTTAATCTTAAAACAACGATTGCTCCAGCGATTAACAAAATAGCTACTGCCTCATAAACAAGTGCAGTAGGATCCATTTCTTTACCTTGTAGAATAATAAATCGTGCAAGGGCGGTAATTGCAATAAGAAGTGGTAGGGTAATACTAATAGATTGTTGGTTCCAAAAAACCCTAACCATTGCTAGTACCTCCAAATAAAGAAACATTAAAAGCAAATCTGCTAATGTAACTGATTGATTTAAGAACATATTTTTCATTTCAATCCCAACAGCAATAACAGTACTGATTAAGATAATAACCATTAATGCTAACTGTAAGTTTTTTGCTATCTTATCCATTATTTATTTTTACTAAAAGGTAACCATTTTTCAATTGCAGATTTTAAGGGACCATCATAAGGGATTGAATAAGAGTTCGGGTTTGGACTTGTCAAAACCTCAATTCCTTTTGAAAATACGAATATAAATACTATTACAAAAACTATGACCATGATTTTAAAAGGATCAAAATTTTTTGTTTGAAAAACACTTGCAGACTTCTCTTCTGCTCTATGGAATTGTTTAAAAGTCATATAGACGGCAAATATTAAACCTATATGAGCTAAAAAAAGTCCAGCCCATCCAAATGCGAAAGTTGTATAAGAAAAAACATATAAACTAAAAACAGTAGTCCAAATAAAACTTAAAACTAAAAGAATTTGTAATCTAACTGTCTTAGGAAGTGCGCGTAGATCATTCTTACTATCATCAAATAAAATATTTGCAGCATCCCTCATCCAATTCTTTATTGATTCCATGGTCTAAGGATATAATTTTTAGTGATTTAAACAAATGTCAATTTGTCCTAAAGCAATCTATGTACGAAGCTTTTTCTTATGAAAATTGATAAATCTCTCAACGTTAGATTTATTAAATGATTTATTTTCTTCAAAAGATACCTTCTTCATTGAATATGCACTGCTATTAGTAACTCTAGATTGAATTGTAATATTTCCTTTATACAATTTAAGTTTAACTGAGCCATTAACTTTACTTCTTTTTAAATCTACAATTTTTTGAAGTTTAAATCTTTCTTTTGAGTACCAATAACCATTGTAAATTAATTCTGCATATCTAGACATTATCTGATCTTTTTTATGCATAGTTTCTTTATCTAAAGTAACAGACTCAATTGCTCTATGAGCATTGATTAAAAGAGTTCCTCCAGGTGTTTCATATACTCCTCTAGATTTTATACCTAAAAATCTATTCTCTACTAAGTCAACTCTTCCAATTCCATTTTTTCCTGCTAAGCCATTTAGCTTTGTTAATAATTTAGCTGGTGATAATTTTTTTCCATTAATTCCAAAAGGATCACCATTTTTAAAATTGATAGTAACAAAAGATGGTTTGTTAGGTGCCTTTTCTGGAGAAACTGTTCGTTGAAAAATAAATTCTGGAGCAGAATTTTTTGGATTTTCTAAAACCTTACCTTCAGTTGATGTATGAAATATATTATCATCCACTGAAAAGGGAGGTGCACCTTTTTTATCTTTAGGAATAGCTATGCCATGTTTTTTTGCATAATTAATTAAGTCTGTTCTAGATTTAAGTTTCCAAATTCTCCACGGAGCTATAATTTTAATTTTAGGACCAAAATAATGATAGCCTAATTCAAATCTAACTTGGTCATTGCCTTTACCAGTTGCTCCATGCGAAACTGCATAAGCCTTAAATTTTTTAGCTACTCTTATTTGATCTTTTGCAATAAGAGGTCTTGCTATCGAAGTCCCTAATAAATAAATACCCTCATAGATCGCATGCCCCCTGATCATAGGGTAAACGTAGTCTTTAACAAAAATATCTTTTAAATTTTTAATAATTATATTTTTAACACCAAATTTTTTCGCATTAGTTATAATTTTTTTTCTATCAATTTCTTGGCCTACATCTGCTGTATAACAAATTACATCTGCATCATAATTTTCTTGAAGCCATTTAAGGATAATAGAAGTGTCCAATCCACCTGAGTAAGCTAATACAATCCTTTTTTTCATTTTAAAGAGTTTTAATTGGTTTACTATTTTCCATTACAGAAACCTCAGCATTCGCTGATACAATTATTCTATCTTCAGTCCCTTCATAAGGATATGATCCATGCATCACATAGTTTGGCCAAACAATCATTTTTCCTTCCTCTGGGGTAAATTGTGCTTGAAGAAATTTGTTATAATATGAACCATAGTCCAAAGTATTTCTGTTAGGTATTGGTTTTTGAAAATATGTACCACCATTTGTCTTTGTTGCATCTTTACCTAATTGAACATAATAAACGCAGCACCAACTACATTGACCATGTGAGTGAGGTAATACAAAACCTCCTTTTTCATAGTGTATAAACCATGAGTCTTTAATAGTTACCCCTATTTCTTTCCCTTTAAATAACATTGTAAAATCCTTATTAGCTTGTTTTGACATTTCAAAAAAAGATTTACTAATAAAATTTTTTAGAAGTGAATTAAAAGCCGTTCCTTTTTGTAAGTGTAAATCATAATTACTTTCATAAAGCTTAAAATTTTCACCACTTTTTTTTGATGGGTTCTTTTTTTTATATTCTTCAAAAAATTTTATTAGATCTTTTTTTATTTTTTGATGGTCTGGATTATAAAAAGTACCAAAAAGAGTTGGCCATAAATAAGAAAAAGTTGTCTGTCTGTTCATTAACTACAAGCTTTTCTCGAAGCGTTATAAGCTTTAGTAAATCCTAATAATGAGTAATGATCAATTGTTTGAGAACCTTGTTGATTGTATCCAGTAATCATAATTCTAGATCCTTTTCTCATTTGTTTGATCATTTTTAATTCAATTTTATTGTCAGCAATCCATGCAAAACCCTGTTCTTTAATATCAAATTTAAATTTATTTTTTCCTGAAGCAGCTGTTACCGAATTGTTTTTATTAAATTCATAGCCTGGGGTAACACTTACTTCATTTAAAATATTGTCATTTGGTCTAAAAGCTACAAATAATTTTGCATCTCTTTTATTTGTTTTGGGCGCTTGTAAAATAGGTAACGACTGAGCAAAACACACTTTTCCATCAGCATCAGAAACTACCATTGCTTCCCAATCTTTATATTTACCAATTTTTTTAATTTCTTGGGCTGAAAGTTGGGTAATACCACTTATAAAAAATATTCCTAAAAATATTGTAATTTTTTTAATTATGGACATGGATTTGGATAAATTGTTTGTACTTGGTTAATTTCTTTAATGACATCATCAGATAAGTTTACATTTACACTTTCTATATTTGTTTTCAACTGCTCCATTGTAGTTGCTCCAATTATAACACTAGTCATAAAGTCTTGAATTTCACAAAATTTAATAGACATTTGACTCATATCAAGATCAAATTTTTCACAAATTTTATAATAATGCTCAACTGCATCCTCAGTATTAGGCTTTCTATATCTTGTCCAGAAATCAAAATCTCTATCCATTCTTGATCCTTTAGGAAAATTTTTGTTTCTATATTTTCCACTTAAATATCCACTTGCAAGCGGAGAGTAAGCTAAGCAGCCAATGTTTTCTCTTATAGATACTTCAGCCAATCCAACTTCATAAGATCTGTTTAACAAGCTGTAAGGATTTTGAATTGACATCATCCTCGGTAATTTTTTGTCTTTAGATAATTGAAGATA
>CACJGD010000011.1 GCA_902592935.1 uncultured Pelagibacteraceae bacterium
ATAAAAGTTGAAATGAAAAAGTTATCTCAAATACTTGATTTAAAAAAAATAAAAGTTGTAAATAAAAATATTGACAAAGCTCATGGCTTACCAAATGAGTGTTACACCAATCCAGATTATTTATCTATTGAGAGAAAAAAAATTTTTGAAAATAAATGGGTCGTAATTGGTGTTGGAAGTTCCTTACAAAATATTGGAGACGCGAAACCATTTGATCTGCTAGGAATTCCATTAATTATTTTACGAGATAAAAATAATAAAATTAGAGTTTTTCATAATGTTTGTAGTCATCGAGGTTTTAAGATTCTTCAAGAAAAATGTAAAATTAAGAATGTAATAAGATGCCCATATCATTCTTGGTCATATGACATGAGCGGCAAGTTAATAGCCACACCTCATATTGGTGGAATGAATAAACATAATTGTAATAAATTTAGTAAATCACAAAGCGGTCTTAAGGAAGTTAGATCTCATGTTTGGTTAGACTTAATTTTTGTAAATTTAAACAAAAATGAAATCAATTTCGAAAAATACATTAAACCTTTAAGTGACAGATGGAAAAAATTCTGGCCGATAAAAGATAGAGACTTAATTGTTTATTCAAAAGATTATGGTTATTTTAATTTAAATGCCAAATGTAATTGGAAATTTGCAATAGAAAATTATTGTGAAAGTTATCATCTACCTTGGGTTCATCCTGGATTAAACTCTTACTCAAAAATTGATGATCATTATCATATTCAAGGATTACCTAATCGTTTTGCTGGACAAGGCACAATGGTTTATAATCCAAGGTTTAAAAGTAACTTAAAATTTCCAACATTCCCAAACTGGCCAAAAGATCAAGAGCATATTGCTGAATACGTTGCTCTTTTCCCAAATGTAATGCTTGGAATTCATAAAGATCATTTTTACGCCTACTGGTTAGAACCAGTAAATAATGAATATACAAAAGAACATATGGAAATTTTTTATGTTGGTAACGAAGCGGCTAATTCGAAAAAATTTAAATCACTTAGAAAACAAAACTTTGAACTTTGGAAAGGAGTTCAAAGTGAAGATTTAAATATAATTGAGGGAATGCAAGATGGGAGAAAATCACCATCTTATAATGGGGGAAACTTTTCACCTGTGATGGATAATCCCACCCATCATTTCCACAAATGGGTTGCAAACAATATAATGAAATGAAAGGATAAATTATGAAAAAAGATCTTATTACTAGATTAAATGAAGGACCTATTATGTGTGCAGAAGGATATCTTTTTGCAATGGAAAGAAGAGGTTATCTTTCAGCAGGTCCATTTGTTCCAGAAGTAGTTTTAGAACATCCTGAGGTAGTAACTCAGTTACATAGAGAATTTATTAGAGCTGGATCAGATGTTGTTCAAGCATTTACTTATTATGGTCATAGAGAAAAACTGAGAATTATTGGCAAAGAAGATATGTTAGAGCCACTCCAAAAAAATGCTCTTAAGATAGCGAAAGATGCTGCGAATGAATTTAAAGATTTAGATTTAATGGTTTGTGGAGATGTAGCTAATACAAACGTATTTGATCCTGGTGATGCTAATACTCATAAACAATGTCAACAAATGTATGAAGAACAGGTAGCTTGGGCGAAAGAAGCTGGTGTTGATTTTGTAATTGCAGAAACAATAAATTGGACTGAAGAAATGAAGATAGCATTAAAAGCAATTAAAGATGCTGGACTTATTGCAGTTTGTAATTTTGCAATTCCTAGAGGGGACAAAACTAGAGAAGGTCATACCGCTGAAGATGCTTGCAAAATGATGGAAGATTTAGGTGCAGATGTAGTTGGTTTAAATTGTTATCGAGGACCTGAAATGACAATGAAACTATTAAAAAAAGTTAGAGAAAATGTTTCATGTCACGTTGCTGGACTTCCAGTACCATACAGAACAACAGAGGAAGAACCTGGTTTTCTAAATATAACTGATCATGGTTGCAATTGTATTCCAGGGGGAAATGCATTCCCGGTAGCTTTAGATAATTTGTTTTGCAACAGATTTGAAATGGCAGAGTTTGCAAAAGATTGTGTTCAGAACAAAATAAATTTTATTGGTATATGTTGTGGAGCAGAAGCACATCACGTAAGAGAAATGTCAGTTGCAATTGGAAGAAAACCAATTTCAATGAAATATATGCCAGATATGAGCAAACATTTCCATCACGGTACAGATAAATCTCTAAAAAAAGTAAACAAGGAAATTAAATACTAATGGAAAAGCATGCGAAGGTAGTAATCATAGGAGGTGGTGTAGTAGGGTGCTCTATTCTTTATCATTTATCTAAATTTGGATTAAAGGATTGTATCTTGCTTGAAAGAAACGAGCTTACTTCCGGTTCGTCTTGGCATGCAGCAGGAAATGTTCATGTAATATCTTCAGATCCAAATATTTCTAGGATGATGGCTTATACGATAGGCTTGTATAAAGAGATAGAAAAAGAGTCTGGTCACTCAACTGGATTTAAACCTAGTGGAGGATTTTATTTAGCATCAAACGAAGTGTGGGCTGAATATTTAAAAAGAGAAAGATCAAAAGCAAGATATATGGGGCTTGATCAAGAATTTATTTCTCTAGAGGAAGTAAAAAAGAAACATCCTTTAATTGACCCATCTAGATATTTATTAGCTTTGTGGGATCCTATTGATGGAGAGGTTGACCCGTCAGGTGTTACTTATGCTTTTGCAAAAGCTGCAAAAGTTCATGGTGGAAAATATTACACGCACACAGTTGTAAAGGACACGAAACAAAAAGAAGACGGGACTTGGGATGTCTTTACTGAAAAAGGAAATATTAATGCTGAAATAGTAATTAACGCTGGTGGTTTATGGGCAAGAGAAGTTGGGCAATTAGCTGGGCTTAACCTTCCTGTTCAACCAATGGAGCACCATTATTTAATCACTGAACCTATTCCTGAAATCGAAGCAATGGGCGATCAAAGACTACCTATAGGAACAGATTTTGAGGGAAATATTTACTTTAGACAAGAAGGAAAAGGAATGTTGCTTGGAACCTATGAGCCAAAATCAACCCCTTGGAAAGTAGAGGGTACACCAATGAATTTTGGCCATGAGTTACTTGAGCCAAAGTTAGATAATATTGAAGATCGATTGGCAATTGGTTTTGAAAGAATGCCAGCTTTAGAGCGTGCAGGAATAAAAAATATTGTTAATGGTCCTTTTACTTTTGGTCCAGACGGAAGTCCTTTGATTGGTCCAGTACCAGGAATGAAAAATTATTGGGTTGCTGTTGGTGTTATGGCTGGATTTTGTCAAGGGGGTGGTGTTGGAAAATGTATAGCAGAATGGATTATTGACGGAGAACCATCAATAGATGTTTGGGCAATGGATGTTGCAAGATTTGGAGATTATGCATCACCTCAATATGGAACAATAAAATCCTCAGAAAATTATGAGCGAAGATTTATTATGACTTTTCCAAACGAAACTTTACCAAAGGGAAGAAAACAAAAAACTACTGCGCTGTATGATCGTTTTGTAAATCAAGGTGCTGTTATGGGAGATAGCTTTGGATTGGAAAATGTTTTGTGGTTTGCAAATAATAAAGAAGATGCTCATGAAGAGCCTACTATTAAAAGATCAAGATCACATGACTATGTTTCAAAAGAAGTTATTAATGTAAGAGAAAATGTTGGTTTAATCGAAGTTGCCAACTTTTCAAAACATGAATTCAAAGGTCCTGATGCTAGAAGATTTTTAGATCACATAATGGCTGGAAGACTTCCAAACCCAGGAAGAATATCTTTATCCCCAATGTTGTCATATAGAGGAAAGTTATGTGGTGATTTAACTGTGGCTTGTTTAGATGAAAATGAATTCATGGTGTTTGGTTCTGGAGCTGCTCAAGAAATGCATAGACGTTGGTTTGAGAGTCATTTAGATAAATTTAATTTAAGTTATTCTAATAGATCTGATGAGTATCATGGTTTGTCTATCGCGGGACCTAACTCAAGGAAAGTTTTAGAAAAAATTGTAAGAGACGATGTTTCAAATGAAAAATTTAAATTTAGAGATTCAAGAAGAATGTTTGTTGGGGGAGTTCCAGCTATAATAAATAGAATATCATTTACAGGTGAACTGGGTTATGAAATTTATGTAGCACCTCACTATCAATTAAAACTTTATGTGGAATTAATGGAAGCTGGAAAAGAATTTAATATTAAACCATTTGGCGGAAGAGCATTAATGTCAATGAGGTTAGAGAAAAATTGGGGAGCTTGGACTTTAGATTATAGACCAGATTTTACAGCAAAGGAGACAGGTTTAGATGCTTTTATTAATTGGGATAAAGAATTTATTGGTAAAGAAAGTGCACAAAAGGAAAATTCTTCAAATAAACTCATACCTTTAATTGTTGAAACAAATGATATTGATGTAACAAATAATGAAGCTGTTATGAATGGAGATCAAAGCATTGGTTATGTAACTTCAGGTGGTTTTGCCCACTTTGTAAATAAAAGTGTAGCATTTACTTTTATTGATCAAAAAAACATTAATTCTGAAAATAAAATCCAAGTAGAGATAAATGGAGATTTATTTAATTGTTCAATAATTAAAAAACCACTTTATGATCCAAGTGGTCAAAAAATGAGAAGCTAATGGCTCAAAAAGACGTAGGAAACAAAATTCCAATTTATAAACTTAAAACTACTGATGAAGTTATGAAGTACTACGATGAGTGGGGAGACAAAGATAAATACAATAAAGACATGGTTGATTGGAACTATACAGGACCTAAAGAAACTGCAGAAACATTTAACAAATATGAGAAAAATAAAGATACTTTAATTTTTGATGCTGGATGTGGAACAGGTTTAGTGGGAATGGAGCTTAAAAAATATAGTTTTAAAAATTTTCATGGAGCCGATTTATCTCAAACTTTATTAGATACTGTACCAAAAGATCTTTATCAAAAATTAGTAAAGGTTGATTTAAATAAACTAATAGAAGTTGAGGACAACTTTTATGGTGGAGTTATGTGTGTTGGAACATTTACTTTTGGGCATGTAAAACCAAACGCATTAGATGAATTTATAAGAATAACAAAACCAGGTGGATTGATTTGTTTTACTATAAATGAAGGAATTCATGAAGAGTATGGTTTTGATAAAAAAATTGATATACTTAAAGATAGCAAGAAGTGGGAAGAAGTAGAATTTTTTAAATCTGACTATATTGCAAGCAAAGATGTTAATGCATGGTTAGGGTTGTATAGGGTATTATGAGATTTAGTAGAAAAATTGCTCCTGAAATAAAACCAAGACAAAATTTTATTACTAAAAAAAGATTAAGAGAAGATGAGATAAATTTTGATAAGTTGAGATCATATCGTTTAGATAGGGTTAGAAAAGAATTAGTAAAAAACAATTTAGAAGCTTGTATTCTCTTTGATCCAGTGAATGTTCGTTATGCTTTAGATACAGTCAACATGAGTGTATATAATATGCATAATTTAACAAGATATTGTTTTGTTCCAGTCAATGGACCAACAATTCTTTATGAGTATTTTAATTGTGAAATATTATCAAAGCATTTAAATCTAATTGACGAAATAAGACCTGCAATCACATGGGATTATTTTAGCAATGGAGATCAAGCAAATTTACAATTATCAAAATGGATAAATGAAGTTAAAGATTTATCAAAAAATTATTTTAAAACAAAAAAGATTGCAATCGATGTTTTAAATGGTCCTGCGGTTACAGCTTTAAATAAAGAAGGCATTGAAGTTGTAGATGCAAAATTGATTTTAGAACAAGCAAGGGTAATAAAATCACCTGATGAATTGACTTGCATGAAAGCAGCAATAGAAGTTGCAGAAAAAGGTGTATCAAAAATGAGATCAGATCTTAAACCAGGAATGACTGAAGATGAATTGTGGTCAATTTTACATAAAACGAATATTGAAAATGGAGGTGAGTGGATTGAGTGTAGGATTTTATCTTCTGGTGAAAGAACAAATCCATGGATGCAAGAGAGTAGTAATAAAGTAATGCAACAGGGAGAAATTGTTGCTTTTGATACAGATATGGTTGGTCCCTATGGATACTGTGCTGACATATCAAGAGCCTTTGTAGTTGGACATAAATTTAATAATGAGCAAAAAAGACTATATTCAATGGCTAGAAATCAAATTGATCATAATTTTAGATTAATAAAACCAGGAATGAGTTTTAAAGAATTTATAAAAAAATCTTGGGTTTTGCCTGATGAATATTACGGAAATAGGTATTCATGTATGGTTCATGGAATTGGTTTATGTGATGAGTGGCCTCAAATAAGATATCCAACTGATGGTGGAGAAGAAGGTGGAACTTTTGAGAAGAACATGACAATCACACTTGAGAGTTATATTGGTAAAGTTGGTGGTAAAGAAGGTGTAAAACTTGAACAACAGTACCTTGTAGGTGAAAATGGACTTGAATTAATGTCCCATCATCCGTTAGAAGATATTTAATGAAAATTATTTTAGTAATGGGTTTACCTGGAGCTGGTAAAACAACTCTAGCAAATGAAATGGCACCACTCTTAAATGCAAAAAGGCTAAATGCAGATGAAGTAAGAAAAGCTGCAAATGATTGGGATTTTTCAGAGGAAGGAAGGGTAAGACAAGCAAAAAGGATGGCTGAAGCAGCTTTAAAATTAAAAGCAGAAGGTCATTATGTAATCGCAGATTTCATTGCACCAACACCTGAAGCAAGAAGTTTGTTTCCAGCAGATTTTAGAGTGTGGGTCGATACAATTAAAGAAGGAAGATTTGAAGACACAAATCAAATGTTTGTTAATCCTAAAAATTTTGATTTTCACGTAACAACTCAGGACGCAAAAAATTGGGCACCAAAAATAATAGAGGAGATAAAAAAATGACACACCAATGGGATAACAAAAAACCAACAGCACAAATGCTGGGAAGATGGCAACCTTTTCACGATGGACATTATACTTTGTTTAAAGAAATTATTAAAAAAACTGGACAAGTTTGTATTCAAATCAGAGATGTACAAGGTGTTGATGACAATCCTTTTGATTTTGAAACAGTAAAAAAAAACATTGAAGACAGACTAAATCCTGAATTTGAAGGACAATTTAAAATTATGTTAGTACCTAATATTACAAATATTTGTTATGGTAGGGGAGTTGGATATAAGATTGAGGAAATAGTTTTGGATGAAGCAACTCAAAAAATATCAGCAACCAAGATAAGAGCAAAAATGAGAGAAGAGGGAAAGTTAAAATAAAGTTAAATGAACGGTAGACTTAAGACTATTGTAGATTTAGAAAAATATCCAATACACGATTTAAATTCACCAATAATTAAAAATTTAGTTAAAAAATGTAAAGAAGAACTTGATCAACATAGTTGTTCAACAATTCCAAATTTTATTTTGCCTAAATCACTTAAGGTAATGAATTCTGAGTTAGAAAAACAATTAGACGAAGTTTATATGTCTAAAGAGAGTATAAATGCTTACTTGTATGCAAAGGATGATCCTTCATTACCAAAAGATCATCCAAAAAGAAATTTTATGAATAGATACAATGGATATTTAAATTCAGATTGTTTTCCAAAAGATTCCGAAATGAAATATCTATACGAAACAGAGGAACTTTTAAAATTTGTATCTGCTTGTTTAGGTATTTCTCCCATTTACAGATGGGCAGATCCTTTAGCATGTCATGCATATAATGTTATGGAACCAGATGGAGTGCTTCCATGGCATTTTGATAGTTGTGAATTTACACTTAGTTTAATGATACAAAAACCTGAGAAGGGAGGAGTATTTGAGTACTGTCCAAATATTAGAGAACCAGGAAATGAAAATTTCGAAGAAGTACAAAAAGTTATAGCAGGAGATAGAACTAGAGTGAGACAATTAAAATTAGAGCCAGGAGACTTACAAATATTTAAAGGTAGATTTACTTTGCATAGGGTAACAAAAGTTGAAGGCCAAAAATCAAGATATATGTGTATTCCAGCTTATGTTTTAGATCCATGGAGAGTAAACACTCCAGAACATTCTAAAGCTATTTATGGCAAAGTTTTACCAATTCATATAGAAAGAAATCAGGCTAGATCCGATGGATTAACTGATTAAATGACTAGTAACATTAAAATTAAAAAAAATAATAACGAAGTTTCATCAATTATTATTGATGAACCAAAAACTTATAACTCTTTATCATTCAAAAATCTTTCAGATTTATTGAAGGTATTAAAAAAATTAAATGCTGATAAAAAAGTAAAAGTAATAATATTAGAGGGTGCCGGTAAAGGATTTAGTGCTGGACACAATTTAAAAGAAGTTAGAGGTCTAAAAAAGAGAGATAAATATTTAAAATTATTTAATCTTTGCTCAAAAGTAATGCTTCAAATTGTTGAAGGTAGAAAACCTGTAATTGCTAAAGTTCATGGAGCTGCATTTGCAGCTGGCTGTCAATTAGTTGCAAGTTGTGATTTAGCTTATAGTACTAAAGATGCATTATTTGCTACTCCTGGTGTCAATATTGGTTTGTTTTGTAGTACACCTATGGTTGCTGTCAGTAGAAAGATAAATCGAAAACCTATGATGAAAATGTTGCTAACTGGAGAACCTATCAATGCGAATTATGCAAAAGAAATAGGGTTGATAAATGATAATTTTTCAAAAGCTAAATTAAACAATGAAGTGTTAAAAGTAGCAAATAAAATTGCTTCTAAATCTAATTTAACAATAAAAATTGGAAAGCAAGCTTTTTACAAACAATTAGAAATGCCATTAAGTAAAGCTTACGCTTATACAAGTAAAATGATGACCCTAAATATGATGGCAATGGATGCAAAAGAAGGAATTTCTGCATTCCTCGAAAAACGAAAACCAAAATGGAAAAATAAATAATGATAAAGAATATTTTAATAGTTCTTTTTATTATTGTTGGGATGTTTGTAATTTATAATTTTAAAGATCATAATCAAAAAAGAGCAATAGATGCATGTATTGCTGGTAGCCAAAAACTAGAAAAACCAATGACAGTTCCTGAAGCTAAAATATTTTGTGAAGAACAAATTAAAAATAAAAAATGAGTGATATCAAAGAAGTTCTTTCTAAATATAAATCAATTGCAATGGTAGGAGTTAGTAACGATCCAACAAAAGCATCAACTATAGTAATGAAATTTATGCAAAAATATGGATTTAAAGTTTATCCTGTCAATCCTAGAGCTGAGGGTCAAAAAATTTTAGGAGAAGAGGTTTTTGCTAAAATATCTGATATTAATGATCAGGTTGATATTGTAGATGTTTTTAGACCATCAAAAGAAGTTTATGCTATTGCAGAAGATGTAGTTAAAATTGGTGCTAAAGTTTTATGGTTGCAGCTCGGTATACGAGACGAAAAGGCAAAAGAATTGATGGAAAAAAATGATATTAAGTATATTGAAAACAAATGTACTAAAACGGAATATCAAAAATACTTTTTAAAAGTTAGACAAGCTTTTCCAGTTTTAAGTGACTAATGAGCAAAATAATTAAATTTTTAGACAGCACATTTTTAGATTTGGGTCGTCAATTTAAATGGACTTATCTACCTCCATTAATGGTTTATATGGCTGCGGGTATTTCTGGTTTAACAGGTATTGTTGGTACATTTTTTGTTAAAGATTATTTAAATTTATCAGCAGCATTTTTAGCAGGCCTAGGTTTTTGGGCTGGAATTCCTTGGGCATTAAAAATGCCATTAGGACATTTAGTAGATCTAATCTGGGAGAGAAAAAATTATATGGTCTACTTTGGAGCTTCATTGATAGCTCTTAGCTTACTAATTATGTATGGATTGATTATTCATACTGAAGATATGTCCCAGGTATTTTCGATAGAAACATGGTTTGTGATAAGCGTGATTTTAGCTCCAGTTGGTTATGTGGTTCAGGACGTCGTAGCCGATGCTATGACAGTTGAGGCAGTTCCTTTGGTTGATGAAACAGGAAATGATTATTCTAAAGATCAAATAAAAATAATGCATACAACAATGCAGACACTTGGAAGGTTTGCCATTATTGGCGGTACAGTACTTGTTGCATTAGTTAATGTAATATTGTTTAGAGATGTGGAAAGCCTTGAGCAGGCCGATAAGATAAATTTATATGGAACTATCTACATTTATGCTCTTGTAATACCTTTAGTTTCTATACTAGGTGTAATTTTAGCAAATTATTTAAGACATAAAAAAATACAAACTTTAAAATCTAAAGGTCTAGAATTTAAAGATGAAAGAGGTAACAAAAAAACAAAAATAAACTGGTGGATATTAGGAGGAAGTTTAGTTTTTGTTATTTTCACATTGTCTATTGGTTCCTTTAAGGTTCCGTTTGCACAAGAAATTGTGTTTATTGGCTCAGTCATAATCATTTTGTTTTTAATGTTTAAACTTATTAAGGAATTACCTCAGGAACTAAGATTAACAATTGTAGGTACAGCAGTAATTATTTTTGTATTTAGAGCCATGCCAGGTCCTGGACCAGGATTAACTTGGTTTGAAATTGATGAGCTTGGATTTAATGAACAGTTTTTTTCTGTTCTATCATTATTAGCATCAATTTTAACACTAGCAGGAATTGTATTATTAAGACCTTTTATGGCAAATAATTCAATTGCTAAAATAATTGTAGTTCTAAGTATTGCGGGTGCGATTTTGTTTTTACCAAGTGTTGGAATGTATTATGGTTTTCATAACTGGACAGCTTCGTTAACAGGTGGAGTTGTTGATGCTAAGTTTATTGCATTAATTAATACTGCATTAGAGTCTCCGCTTGGCCAAGTATCAATGATACCTCTATTAGCTTGGATAGCAAAAAATGCTCCAGCACATTTGAAGGCAACCTTTTTTGCGGTTTTTGCATCGTTTACAAATCTTGCATTATCAGCAAGTGCATTAGGCACAAAGTATTTAAATGAAATATTTACAGTTACAAGAGAAGTAAAAGATAAAGTTTCTGGCGAAATACAAACAACAGCAGATTATTCTGAACTTGGAATACTGTTAATTATTGTAACACTTTTAACATTAATTCTTCCAATTTTATTTGTATTTATAATTAATAATAGTAAATACAAAACTACCGAATAAAAATTTAATACAATGAAAAAAATTTTCTTAGTGTATGGGCACTACAATGACAATTCATTTAATGCAGCAATTCGAGATGAGTTCGTTAAACAATCAAAAGTTAATGGAAATCAAGTTGATGTTGTTGATTTATATAAAGAGAAATTTGATCCTGTTTTTGCTGGAGAGGAACCTGATCACGAAGTTTTAGATCATAGAAAAAGAATCGAAGAAAGTGATACAATTGTTTTAATTGCTCCAATTTGGAATTTTAGGATGCCAGCAATAGTAGAAGGTTGGATTGATAAAGTTTTAGCTCCACCTTGGGCATTTAGATTTAAACAGTTGGTTGGAAATTACGGTTATCCAATTGGAAACTTAAGAGATAAAAAAGCTATAATATTCTGTACATATGGTTCACCAAGATTAGCAATTACAACTTTTTTTTTAAACTTACCAATTAGAAGATTAAAAAGAGGGGTATTTCATATGTGTGGCATATATAACATTGTCTATAGAAGATATTTTGCAGTACCATTTGTAAGTGATGCAAAGAGACAAGAATTTTTAAATGATGTTAGAAAAACTGCTAATAATCTTTAAATCTATAATTTTATTTTTTTTCTTTGTTTCATTTTCGCACGCTGAATTATTAAACCCCAACAGTACTATAAGCCCGAAAGAAGTTATTAAAATTCAATTGAATGGGCTTCAACAAAATGATCTTGAATATAAAGATAGTGGTATAGAACAAACTTGGAAATTTGCTCACCCAAATAATAAGAGAGTAACAGGACCATTAAGCAACTTTAAGATGATGATAAAAAGCGACTCTTACGGGATGATGATTAACCACCTAAGTCACACAATAACTGAACTTGGAAGTAGTGACAAATGGGCTCAATTTGAAGTAATCATTCTTGATAAAAACAAGATTTATCACAAGTTTAATTGGCAAGTTGAAAAGTATACTTTGGATGGAAATTTAAAAGACTGTTGGTTAACTACAATGGTATCTAGCCCGATCCCTCTAGGAAGCTCAATTTGATTTTAAACATACATTTTTGTTTCGTAACAATTAAAAATTTAGTAGGAATCCTTGAATGAAAACAAAAACTAAAGTTGTAGTAGTTGGTGGAGGAGTCGTAGGTGTTAGTGCTCTCTATCACTTAGCAAAAAAAGGTTGGTCCGACGTTGTTCTTGTTGAGAGAAAAGAGTTAACTTCAGGATCAACTTGGCACGCCGCTGGTTTATTGCCTTTGTTTAATATGAGTTATTCTGTAGGACAACTACATAAATATGCAGTTAATCTTTATAAAACATTAGAGGAAGAAACTGGAAAAAATGTTGGCTTTAGCGTTGTTTCAAATATTCGTTTAGCAAGTACCAAAGATAGAATGGATGAGTATCATCAATATGCAGGTGTTGCTCGAACTATTGGAGTAGATGTAAAATTCTTGAAACCGGAACAAGTAAAAGAAATCTGGCCTTTATGTCATACAGATGACTTAATTGGCGCAATACAACACCCAGAGGATGGATATATTCAACCTGCGGATCTAACACAAGCTTTAGCAACGGGTGCAAGAAATAGAGGAGCTGAAATTTATAGAAACACAACTGTTCTATCAATGAGACAAACTAAAGATGGATGGATTGTAGAAACTGATAAAGGATCAATTGAATGTGAACATGTAATTTCTTGTTCAGGAAATTTTGCAAGACAAACAGGTGAGATGGTAGGATTAGATATTCCAGTAATACCTGTGGAGCATCAATACATCGTTACAGAACCTCACCCTGCAATTCAAAAAAGAAAAAAAGATGGATTACCAGAAATGGGAGTTTTAAGAGATAGTGATAGTAGATGGTATATGAGAGAAGAAGCTGGAGGATTAATATTAGGTCCTTATGAAGATGGTGCGCCAGCTTGTTATGTAGAAGGTCCGTCAAAAAATTCTGAATATGAATTATTTCAAGAAGATTTAGACAGATTAGCTCCGCATATAGAAGGGGCAATTCATAGAGTTCCTGCGTTTGGAGAAGTTGGTGTAAAAAAAGTTTATAACGGAGCAATTTGCTATACTCCTGATGGAAATCCAATTGTTGGACCAGCTTGGGGACTTAAGAATTTTTGGATTAATGAAGGTCATAGTTTTGGAATAACTGCAGCAGGTGGTGCAGGTTGGCAATTAGCAGAATGGATAGTTGATGGCGAACCTACAATCGATATGTTAGGAGTCGAACCAAGACGTTATGGAAATTATGCAACTAAATCTTATTTAAAAGAAAAAAATGAAGAAGCATACAGTCATGTCTTCATAGTTCATTATCCAGATGAAGAAAGGCCAGCAGCAAGACCACTAAGAACAGCTCCATGTTATGAAAGAATGAAAAATTTAGGTGCTGTATTTGGTCAGAAGTTTGGATGGGAAAGACCAAATTTTTTTGCAACAGATGGAATGGAGCAAAAAGATGATTGGTCATTTAGAAGATCAAAATGGTTTGATGCAATTAAAAAAGAATGTCAAAATGTAAAAGAAAACGTGGGTCTTTTAGATATGACTGCATTTGCAAAATGTAGAATTAGGGGACCTAAAGCAGAGGAATTTTTAGATTATTTAGTTGCAAACAAACTTCCAAAGAAAATTGGAAGGATAAATCTATGTCATGCTTTGAACACTAAAGGTGGAGTTCATTCAGAATTTACGATAATGAAAGAAGCAGAAAATAGTTATTATCTAGTTTCTGCAGGAGCAAATTTAAGATTGGACCATGATTGGATACAAAAATGGATGCCAGATGATGGATCAGTAATATTTGAAGATTTAACAAACAGCACAGGAGTTTTAGTCGTGGCTGGCCCTAAAGCTAGACAATTAATGCAAAAGGTTTCAACAGATGATTTTTCAAATGAGAATTTCAAATGGCTGACTGCTAAAAATGTAAATGTTGGATATGCTCCAGTAAATGCAATGAGAGTAAACTTTGTGGGTGAGCTTGGTTGGGAACTGCATCATCCAATTGAATATCAAAATCATATTTTTGATAAATTAATGGAGGCGGGAAAAGATTTAGGAATTAAACCGTTTGGAATTAGGGCTATGAATAGTTTAAGAGTTGAAAAATCTTACAAACTAGTTGGTACAGAATTATCAATTGAATACTCACCATACGAATCTGGTCTTGATAGATTTGTTCATCCAAATAAAGGAAATTTCATTGGTTTAGAAGCACTTAATAAATGGAGAGAAAAAGGTTTTGATAATAAATTAGTTACTTTAGAGGTTCATAATACTAAAGATGCTGATGTATTAGGAAACAATCCAATTTTTAAAGATGGAAAAGTTGTTGGAAGAGCAACGGGTGGTGAATTTGGATTTAGATTAGATAAATCAATAGCTCTTGCAATGGTTAAACCAGATTGCTCAAATGTGGGCGACAAATTACAAGTTGATATATTAGGTGAAATGTACGACGCTACTGTCCTAAATGAAAGTCCATACGATACAGAAAATAATTTATTGAGAGCTTAATGAAAATTTTAGTAGCTGTAAAAAGGGTTATTGATTACAACGTTCAAATCAGAGTTAAAGAAGATGGAACTGGTGTAGTTACTGACAACGTTAAAATGTCTACTAATCCTCCTGATGATAATGCAATAGAAGAAGCTGTAAAAATTAAAGAGGCAGGTAAAGCCACAGAGGTAGTCGCAATAACTGTTGGTGAACAAAAAGCTCAAGAGACAGTTAGAAAAGCTTTAGCTGTTGGTGCAGACAGGGGTATTCATGTAAAAGCAGATGGAATACTTGAGCCCTTAGCTGTTTCAAAAATTTTACAAAAAATAGTAGATAAAGAAAAACCAGATTTAGTGTTTATGGGTAAACAAGCAATTGATGATGATTGTAATCAAACAGGCCAAATGTTGAGTGCTTTATTAAATTGGCCACAAGCAACATTTGCTTCAAAGATTGATGTAAAAGATAATAAATTAGAAGTAACTAGAGAAATAGACGAAGGTCTTGAAACAATTGAAATAAATGTTCCAGCTATTGTAACTTGTGATCTTAGGCTGAATGAACCAAGATATGCATCACTACCAAATATAATGAAGGCTAAGAAAAAACCTATAGAGGAAATTGCTGCATCTGATTTAGGCGTAGATGTATCACCAAGATTAGAACAATTAAAAGTAGAGGAACCTCCAAAAAGAAAAGCAGGCATAAAAGTAGCAAATGTTGCTGAGTTAGTTCAAAAGTTAAAAAATGAAGCGAAGGTAATTTAATGGCAGTTTTACTTATAGCAGAGCACAATAATAAAGAGTTAAAGCCATTTACTCTTAATGCAGCTACAGCAGCATCTCAAATTGATTCAGATGTTCATGCTGTGATTATTGGTCAAAACTCTGCAGAAGCTGTAAAACAATTATCTGAGCTTCCAGTGGTTAAAAAAGTATTTAGTGTGGAAGGAGCTCACTATGAAAACTTTACAGCAGAAAATTTTGCTCCAGTGATTGTTAAACTTGCAGAGAATTATTCTCACATTGTTTGTTCAGCAAATACGTTTGGAAAAAATTTAATGCCACGAATTGCAGCTCATCTTGATACATCGCAAGTAAGTGACATTATTAAAGTAATATCACCAGATACTTTTTTAAGACCAATTTATGCAGGTAACGCTTTTGCAACAATTAAGAGCAATGATGCTAAAAAGTGTGTAACAATCAGACCTACTTCATTCGATCCATGTGAGAGCACGGGTGGATCAGGCGAAATTGAAAAAATAGATGCAAGTGAAGAGTTTTCAAATACAAAATTTATCAAAAGAGAAGAAATTAAATCTGATCGGCCTGAGCTTGGAACAGCAAGAATTGTTGTATCAGGTGGTAGAGGAATGCAAAGTGGAGATAATTTTAAATTAATTACAGAAATTGCTGACAAACTTGGTGCGGCTATTGGAGCATCCAGAGCAGCAGTAGATGCTGGTTATATCAGTAATGATCACCAAGTAGGTCAAACAGGAAAAGTAGTTGTTCCAGATTTGTATATTGCTATTGGAATTTCAGGGGCAATTCAGCATCTAGCTGGAATGAAGGAAAGCAAAGTGATTGTTGCAATTAATAAAGATGGTGAAGCGCCAATTTTTAGTGTAGCAGATTATGGCCTTGAAGCAGATTTATTTGAGGCAATACCTCAGTTCATGGAAGAGTTGAACAAATTAAACACTATACAAAAATAATCCTTACAGTTAAAAACTAGGTAATGTCTAGAGAATCAATGGAATATGATGTTGTAATTATTGGTGGAGGTCCATCAGGTTTATCAACTGCAATTAAGTTAAAACAATTAGATCCAAATTTAAATGTTTGTTTATTAGAAAAAGCATCAGAGATTGGAGCTCATATTTTAAGTGGTAATGTATTTGAAACTCGTGCTCTAGATGAATTATTACCTAATTGGAAAGAATTAAATTCTCCAATCAAAACAAAAGTAACTAAAGAAAAATTTTTATTTTTAGGAAAAACCAAATCTTTAAGTTGGCCAACTTGGCTACTACCTGCGGTACAACAAAATCATAAAAATTATATTATCAGTTTAGCAAATTTATGTAGATGGCTTGCTGAACAAGCTGAGGCTTTGGGTGTAGAAATCTTTCCAGGTTTTCCAGCAAGTGAAATTTTATACAATGAAGATGGATCAGTTAAAGGTGTAGCTACTCAAGATATGGGAATAGATAAAGATGGAAATAAAAAAGATAGTTTTGAACCTGGTATTGAGCTTTTAGGTAAAGTGACTGTCTTTGCAGAAGGGTGCAGAGGTCATTTGGGAAAACAACTGATTGAAAAATTTGAATTAAACAAAGGTAAAGATCCTCAACAATACGGAATCGGATTTAAAGAAATTTGGGAAATAGAAGATAAAAATCATGAAGAAGGTTTAGTTATGCATACAGCTGGATGGCCATTAGATAACAATACATATGGCGGTAGTTTTATGTACCATGCGGAAAATAAACAAGTTTATTTAGGCTATGTAATTGGTTTAGATTACAAAAATCCACATTTATCACCTTATGATGAATTTCAGAGGTTTAAAACGCATCCAGCAATAAAAAAAATTATAGAAGGTGGAAAAAGAATTTCTTACGGCGCAAGAGCTTTAATTGAAGGTGGGTATCAAAGTTTGCCAAAAATGTTTATTCCCGGGGCTCTATTAGTTGGTTGTGATGCTGGAACTTTAAATATGCCAAAAATTAAAGGTTCTCACACTGCAATGAAAAGCGGAATAATTGCTGCTGAAACTATTAATGAACATTTCAAAGAAAACAAAGATTTATCAATTTATGAAAATAAATTTAAAAATAGTTGGTTACATAAAGAGCTTTATGAAGCTCGAAATGTAAAACCTAGTTTTAGTTGGGGGTTAATTTTAGGAATTATTTTTACAGGAATAGATCAAATTTTATTTAGAGGAAAACTTCCTTTTACTCTGAAACATAAACATGCTGATCATGAAACATTAAAACCAGCAAATCAAATGCCTAAAATAGATTATCCAAAATATGATAATGTAATAACTTTTGACAAAACAAGTTCAGTTTATTTAACAGGAACCAATCATGCAGACAATCAACCAGTTCATTTAAAACTTAAAGATCCTAATTTACCTATTAACTATACTTTACAAAAATTTGATGAACCTGCTCAAAGATATTGTCCTGCAGGTGTTTATGAGATTCAAAAAGAAAATGATGTAAATAAATTTGTGATTAATTCTCAAAATTGTATCCATTGTAAAACTTGTGATATCAAAGAACCTTCTCAAAATATAACTTGGGTTACACCAGAAGGAAGTGGTGGTCCAAGATATGGAAATATGTAATTAAGATAAATCTATTGCAAACTTCTTTAAAGTTTCGATAGGAAGATGTTTAAGAGTATTTTTGTGAGTTCTTTTTAGAAAAATAGGACAACCTTTTCCTGCCTCAACAGCTCTTGCATACCAACTAGCGCATACGCACCATCCATCACCATCTTTTAAACCTGGGAAACCAAATTCTGGATGTGGGGTAATCAAATCATTACCCGCTTCTTTTAACCATTCCAAAAATTCAGTAGTTACTTTTGCGCAAACTGTATGAACTCCATGATCATTGTCGTCAGTGTTACAACAACCATCACGAAACCAACCAGTTAAAGGATCATTTGAGCATTCTTCTAGGTCTTCACCTAGTACATTTTTTTGTTTTTCACTCATTTAAATTTTAGTTGGATTTGGTTGACCTTTGTAAACTTTTTCGGGATCAAATTTTTTTTCTTTTTCAAGAAATTCCATTTCAACTTTTCTTCCGTTATCAATTGGTCCCATTGGAATTGATCTATAAAAACATGATCTATATCCCACATGGCAACTAGCCCCATCACCTATATCAACTGTTAACCATATAGAGTCTTGATCATCATCAATTCTTATTTCTGTAACTTTTTGGGTAAATCCACTTGTTTTACCTTTATGCCAAATAGCTTTTCTAGATCTGCTATAATAATGTGCTTCTTTAGTTTCAATTGTTTTTTTAAGAGCTTCCACATTCATGTATCCATGCATCAAAACATCTTTTGTTTCTGAGCACATGGTAATTACAGGAATTAAACCATCATTATCAAATTTAGGTGAAAGGAGATTTCCTTCCTCGATATCATAGATATTTTCTCTTTTTTTGAACATACGGGGTGATTATTTAGCACATATCTAAATATATTAAATATTTTTAAAATGAAGTATTTACTGTATAAAAAAGCACTATGAAATTAGTAAAAGACACAGATAACAACAATTTAGACGCAAAAAAGGTTTCAGATAAAGAAGCTGAAGAAGCTATAAGAACGATTTTATCTTGGATGGGAGAAGACCCTAAAAGAGAGGGATTGCTAGAAACTCCAAAGAGAGTTGTAAAAGCATTTAAAGAATATTTTCAAGGTTACAATGAGGATGCAAAAAAAGTATTAGATAAAACTTTTGGTGATGTTGAAGGTTACAGTGATATGGTTGTTCAAAAAAATATTTCAGTTCAAAGTCACTGCGAACATCACATGGCTCCAATTATAGGAAAAGCACATGTTGCCTATATACCAAATGAGAGAGTTGTGGGATTGAGTAAAATTGCGAGAGTTGTTGAAATATTTTCTAAAAGATTACAGACGCAAGAGAGATTAACAGTACAGATAGCAAATAGTTTAATGGAAGCTTTAGATGCAAAAGGTGTAGCTGTAACAATAGATTCAACCCATCAGTGTATGACTATGAGGGGTATAAAAAAAGAACAAGCAACAACTGTAACTAATTTTTACTTAGGTCAATTTAAAGAAGATTTGAGTTATCAAAATAGATATTTACGATTTATCAGCACTGAGTTAAAAGACTAGTGTGTCTGACCAATTTAAAGCACTGATTCTTAATCAAGAAGGTGAAAACTTCTTACGTGATGTTAAATCTATTGATAAAAGTTTTCTAAAGCATGGAGATGTAACAGTTAAAGTAGATTATTCTGACCTTAATTTTAAAGATGGAATGATTTTAAAAAACGGCGGACGTTTAGTTAAAGAGTTTCCACATATTCCAGGAATAGATTTTTCAGGAAAAGTAATTGAAAGCGAAAATCCAAAATTTAAAGAAGGAGATGAGGTAATTTTAACTGGTTTTAGAGTTGGAGAAATATTTTATGGTGGGTATTCACAAATTGCAAAAGTAAATGCAGATTTTTTAGTAAAAAAACCTGATAGCTTAACAACTAAACAAGCTATGATTTTAGGCACAGCAGGCTTTACCTCATTAATGAGTGCTTTTGCAATACAAGCAAGAGAAAGTATTTTATTGGGGGAAAAAGTTATTGATGTTTTAGTAACAGGTGCAACAGGAGGAGTTGGTAGTGTAGCAGTTATGGCTTTAACTAAAATGGGATACAACGTTTCTGCTGTTACCGGAAAAGACTCAAAATCAGATTATTTAAAATCATTAGGTGCAAAAAACATTATAAATAGGGCTGAATTTGATAAAGATCCACGACCAATAGACAAAGGTTTGTGGGATGGAGTAGTAGATACAGTTGGTGGAAAAATTTTAGCAAATGCAATTGCTCAAACAAAATCAAATGGAATAATAGCCGTGTGTGGCAATGCAAATAGCAATGAACTTAATACAAATTTATTACCATTTATGTTGAGGGGTATTAAAGTTTGGGGCATGGACTCCGCTAATTGTAGTATAAAAAGAAGAGGTTTCATTTGGGGAGAAGCAACAAAATTAATTGATTTTGATTTATTGGAAAAATCAGTTTTAACAGTAAGTTTGGAAGAATTGATTGAAACTTATCCTAAAATTTTAAAAGGTGAAATTTCTGGAAGAGTATTAGTTGATTTAAATAAATAATGGATTGGGATAAATTAAAAATTTTTCATGCTGTAGCAGAAGCTGGTAGCTTTACAAACGCTACCGTTAATTTGAATCTTAGTCAATCTGCGATAAGTAGACAAATACAATCTTTAGAACAAGATTTAAAAGTTCAATTGTTTGAGAGACATGCAAGAGGACTGACTCTCACACAAAATGGAGAATACGTCTTTAAAACTGCTCATGAGGTGATTAGTAAGCTAAAAGAAGTTGAAACATCACTAGGTGATCAGAAGAGCAAGCCAACAGGAAAATTAACAATTACAACTGTAAGAAGTTTTGGAACACATTGGTTAACACCTAGAATTCAAGAATTTATGTTACTTAATCCAGAAATAGAGATTGAACTTGTCTTCGATGATAAAGAATTAGATTTAAGTACTCGTCAAGCTGATATTGGAATTTTTATGAGAAGACCAAAGCAGCTCAACTATATTCAAAAAAAATTAGTTGATATTAAATACTATATTTATGGATCAAATAAATATTTAGAAAAAAATGGAATGCCAAAAACAGTAAATGATTTAAATAAACATAAATTTATTTCTTTTGGAAAAGGTGCTCCTTCACCAGTTTATAATCCTGATTGGGCATTGAAAATAGGAATGCATGATGGAAAAAAAAGAAAATCTATTATGAAGGTAAATAGTGTTAGTGGTTTATTATATGGTGTTGAGTCTGGAGTTGGGTTGGCAGCATTGCCAGAATATTTAGTCTCAAATACTAGTAATATAATTAAAGTACTTCCAAAAGTAGAAGGACCAATAACAGAAGCACACTTTGTTTATCCTCAATCGTTAAAAAATACAGCTAGAGTCCAAGCATTTAGAAACTTCCTTTTCAGTAAAATAGGCGACTGGAAATAAAAAAAACCCAAAAAACCCTTAATTAGTACCATGTCTAAATCTGCGACACTATTGCGATTGATAATCATTATCATTGAGAATAGTTCTCATTCTCAATAATAACGTAATAATTAAGGAGTTTAATGAGAAAATTATCAATTTTGGCATTAATTATATCGGTATTTACATCTGCATATGCACTAGCGGCAGGTGAAGTAAATATTTTTAATGCAAGACACTACAAGGCTGATGCTGAAATGTATGGAAAATTTACTGCAGCTACAGGAATTAAAGTAAATTTAATTAATGGTAAATCAGGAGCCTTAGAAAAAAGGATAGCAGAAGAAGGGGCAGACTCTTCAGCTGATCTTTATATTACTGCGGATGCTGGGAGATGTGGCGCAATGGAAGCTAAAGGTTTGCTTCAAGGTGGTTTATCATCTGCAACAATCAAAGCATCTGTTCCAAAAAACTTTAGAACTAATAAGTGGGTTGGAGTAGCAAAAAGAGCAAGAATTATTTATTACTCGCCTGAAAGAGTTAGTGGTGCTGAATTGTCAGGTTTAACTTATGAAGGTTTAGCTGATCCAAAATGGAAAGGTAGATTGGTAATAAGAAAATCTAGCAACATCTATAACAAATCTCTTGTAGCTTCATTAATAGAAAATAATGGAAAAAAAGCTACAGCTGAATGGGCTAAAGGTGTTGTTTCTAACATGGCAAGAACTCCAAAAGGAAATGATAGAGCTCAAATTATGGCTGTTGCAGCAGGAGAAGCAGATATTGCTGTAGCAAACACTTATTATTTAGCACTTATGTTGTCTGGTAATAAAGGTGCAGAGCAACAAGCAGCTGCAAAAAAAGTTAAAGCGTTTTTCCCTAACCAACAAGGTAGAGGAACACACATGAATATTAGCTGTGCTGCTTTAGTTAAAGGTGCACCTAATAAAGCAAATGCGATTGCACTTGTTGACTTTTTATTGTCACCAGAATCTCAGGAACACTTTACAAACAATACCTTTGAATTTCCTATGATTGGTGGTGTTTCTCCAAGTCCATTAGTAGTAAATAATTTAGGGCTAGATTTTAAACAAGATCTAGTAACTAAAGTTTCTAGTTATGGAAAAAATCAAGCTGCTGCATTAGAAGTAATGACAGCTGCTGGTTGGAAATAATAAATAAGTGAAAAAGAATTTATTTAATTTTAATTTAAGTAATTCTTCTGATACGAGCGGTTCACTTGAGGGTCAGATAACATGTGAACCATGCTCGACAGAATGTGAAAGAATTAAAAAACAAATAAATAATAGAAAATTATCAGAGATTAAAAAAGAAGAGGCTCTAGACATCCTCACTCCTTTTAAATGATGATATATTTCTTTTTAGACGGTGCCCACGTCACTCTCCTTTAGGATCTTTACCCTTTCCTAAAAATTGTCGTGGGCATTAAAAAAATATGATTGAAGGATTCAAAATACCTCAAGTAACTTTTAGAATTAGAGAAGGTGATACTTCGGATAATGAAATTGCATGTGCAATTGGTGGGAAGTGGATAAATAAATCTACTGATGATTTTTTTAAAAATAAAAGAGTAATTTTATTTAGTTTACCTGGTGCATTTACACCAACATGTTCCTCTCAACAATTACCTGGATTTGAAAAAAATGCTGATGAATTAAAAAAACTTGGCATTGACGAAATTTATTGTTGCTCAGTAAATGACTCTTATGTGATGAATGCTTGGGCATAAAAAATGAGTATTTCTAATGTCAAAGTAATACCAGATGGATCAGGACTTTTTACTAAATATATGGGAATGTTAATTTCTAAAGACCATGATGGATTTGGCCAAAGAAGTTGGAGATATATGGCAGTTATTAATGATGGTATTGTTGAAAAATGGTGGCAAGAGCCAGGAATTAATAATTCAGGTTCTGATGACGATCCATATAAAGAAACAACACCAGAAAACACACTAAAATACCTTTCTGCATCAAAGTAAAATTATATTAAAAAAATTTTTTTATACTATAAGACCCTTAATGTTAAAAAATTTAAATATTTGGTTTCTTTCATCCTTATTGATTTCTATAAGTGTATTAATTCCAATAGTTACGGTTTTTTTTAGTTTTTTTGAGGAAACATCAAATTATTATAAAATATTAAAAGATACTTTTTTAATTGAATATATTTTTAATTCTTTCGTCCTATTAGCTTGTGTTTTGGTCTTAACTTTCATAATAGGAACTACTTGTGCATATTTAGTCTCTTTTTATAAATTTCCTTTTAGCGATTTCTTTAAATGGGCACTTATACTTTCTTTTGCTGTCCCTCCGTATATTTATGCATATTCTCTTACAGCTTTTTTTGAAAATTATGGGACAGCTTTTACAATCTTGATAAATTTATTTGGAGAAGGGGAATACAACAAACATATTCCAAAGTTTGATGGTCTTATTGGAGCAGTACTTTCACTTTCATTTTCTCTATATGCCTATGTATATATTCTTTCTAGAGCCTCATTTTTATATCAATCTCAAAACTTAATTGATTTAGGAAAAAGTTTAGGGTTTTCAAAATTTAAATCTTTATATTCATTAATACTTCCAGCTGCTAGACCAGCTATAGTCGCTGGATTGTCTCTTGTTGCAATGGAGACTTTAGCAGAATTCGGTGCAGTTGATTTTTTCTCAATAAATACTTTAACTACTGGTATTTATAATTCTTGGATTACATTTGATGATTTAGCTTTTTCAAATAGGTTATCATTTTTCTTACTTATATTTATATTTGCGTGTTTTATAATCGAAAATTACTCTAGAAAAAAAGCTAAATATCATTTTAATTCAAGGGGTGGATTTAAACAAAAAGAAAAAATCTACTTAAGTGGAAAAAAATCTTTTTTTGCATTTTTATTTTGTTTTATTATTTTCTTTTTAAGTTTTTTATTTCCTTTAAGTCAAATGTTATATTGGACAATCAAATTTCCAGAAAATATTTTTGATATTGATGTAATTTCACTTACCTTAAATACGATTTACCTAGTTTTTTTATCTAGCCTCGTGTTAATTTTATTTTCTCTAATTTCAAATTATGGAAATAGAGTTTCTAGAAATAAAATTTTAAATTTTTTATCAACAATATCCATATCAGGCTATGCTATACCAGGTGTTATTTTAGCTGTAGCATTTATTACCTTTATTGCTTGGTTTGATGAAAATATTGTTAAAACTCTTGGATTTTTGTCTATTAAAAAAATCTTTATTGGTTCTGTTCTTGGTCTTGTTTTAGTTTATTTTGTAAGATTTTATTCTTTAGCATTTAATGGAATAAAGTCAGGATATGAAAAAATTAATATTTCAGTTGATGAGAGCTCATATTTGCTTGGTTATTCTAAGCAAAAAACTTTTCTTAATATTCATGTTCCTTTTCTAAGAAATTCTCTTTTATTTGTGGCTATATTGATTTCTCTAGAAATTATAAGAGAGCTTCCAATAACCTTGATTTTAAGACCATTTAATTTCGAGACTTTTGCAACAACAGCCTACATATCTGCTTCTGAAGATCTATTAGAAGCTGCAGCAGTTCCTTCATTATTTTTAATTTTAATTGCAACTATATTTATTATATTTACATCTAAATATATTCTAAGAGAAAATGAAAAATAATTATTTAGAAATAAAAAGTGTTGATTTTAAAATTGGTGGAAAACCTAAAGTTAAAAATGCTTCATTTGTTATAGAAAATGAAGGAGAGACTTTATGTATTTTAGGTCCCTCAGGAATTGGAAAAACAACGATACTAAGAACCATAGCTGGTTTAGAGGAAATTGAAAAAGGTTCAATTAAATTAAATGGTAAATTAATATCATCTAAAGATAAACACGTTGAACCGGAAAATAGAAATGTATCTTTAGCTTTTCAGGATAATAGCTTGTTTCCACATTACAC
>CACJGD010000012.1 GCA_902592935.1 uncultured Pelagibacteraceae bacterium
GAAAATTTACAAAATTTGTAGACAAAACTTTTATTGAAGGTGGTAAAGAAGCAAAAGAACCAGTTTTAATGGTATCAGTAGCAGCAGTGTTTAAAAATCCATGGCATGGTCAGGGTTTTGTTGAAGATCTCAGACCAACTATTTTAGATCTTGCACCAAAGCTAGGTGATTTACTTGTTCCAGAATTGATAAAAGAAATAGGATCACCTGAAAAAATATTGGCATATGGTAAGGCAGGTGTAGTTGGATTGAACGGTGAAATAGAGCATGCTTCAGCTTTTATTCATACTTTAAGGTTTGGTAATAAATTTAGAGATGCGGTTGGCGGAACTTCCTATTTAAGTTTTACAAATACAAGAGGACCTGCTGGATCAAAGATTGCTATTCCTATGATGCATAAAACAGATTCTGGATTGAGACCATATTACCTAACTCATGAATTTACTATTCATGATGCACCTTTCGATGATGAGGTGGTTATTGCAATTAGTGGGGCATCAAGTGGCAGAGCACATGCAAGAACTGGTGACAGATATCAAGACATGAAAGAAATGGGTATTGAGCCAAAATAATTCTTGATGACGACGGGAACTACTGCCTCAGGAACATATTACTTATTCAATAAAAAGGATCAAGATGTGCCAATAGTATTTGTGCATGGTGTAGGTCTTACTCACGAAATATGGCAGCCTCAGCTTGAATTTTTTAATTATCATTCAACTCTTGCCTATGACATTTTAGGTCATGGAAAATCTTCATTAGAAAATAAGGAAATAAGTTTTAATGATTTTTCTGACCAACTAGTTGGGTTAATGAACCATCTTAATATAAAAAAAATACATCTTGTAGGTTTCTCTATAGGGTCTTTAATCGCACGAAATTTTGCAACTAAACATAATGAACGTTTACAGACATTAACTCTTTTGTGTTCTATTTACAAAAGAACTGAGGAACAACAAAAAATTGTTAATCAAAGATTTGAACAAGCAAAACAAGAATTAAAACTCTCAAAACAAGCCCTGAAAAGATGGTTTACTGATAAATATCTAGAAAATAATCCAGAAATTTATGAAAAAATAAGTTCAATTTTGTCTGCTAATAATATGAATAATTTTTTAAAGGTTTACGAGCTATTCGTTAATCATAAAAATGATGAAGATTTTAATAAAATTAAAGCAAGCACACTAGTTATGACAGGTGAATACGACATTGGCTCAACTGTAAAAATGTCTCAAGAATTGAATAGCTTGATCTCTAAAAGTCAATTAAAGATCATTAAAGATGGAAAACATCTTTGTGGTATTGAGTGTGCTGATGATGTAAATTTAACAATCAAAAATTTTATTGGATCAGATGAGTAAACTAAAGCAATATAAAATGTTTATTAATGGTGAGTGGGTAGACTCTGAAAGTAAAAAAACATTTGAAACTTTAAATCCAGAACATAATGAGCCATGGGCAGTTGTTCCAGAAGCAAATGCTAAAGATGTTGATAATGCAGTTAAAGCTGCTCAAAAAGCATTCGAGGGTGAATGGCCAAAGCTACTTCCTAGAGAAAGAGCTAAATATTTAAGAGCTATTGGAAATCAATTGAGAGAGAATGCTGAAATGCTAGGAGAAATAGAAACAATTGATACTGGAAAACTTTACAGAGAAACAAAAAAGCAAGCAGTTTATATAGCAGAATATTACGACTATTATGCTGGCTTGGCAGATAAAGTTGAAGGTACGGTTTTGCCAATAGATAAACCAAATGTTCAAGCAATAACAACAAGAATACCTATAGGAGTTATAGCTGCAATTATTCCATGGAATTCACAAATGTTTTTAACCGCAACTAAAGTAGCACCAGCACTTGCAATGGGTAATACAGTGGTAATTAAATCTTCAGAACTTGCACCTGCTGTTTTGTTTGAATTTGCAAAATTAGTTGAAAAAACTGGTATCCCTAAAGGTGTGGTGAATGTAATTACAGGATTTGGAGATCCTTGTGGTAAAAGTTTAACTACTCATAACTTAGTTGAAAAAGTTGCTTTTACTGGTGGTCCTGAAACAGCGAGACATATAATTAGAAACTCTGCTGAAAATTTATCTGAAGTAAGTTTGGAATTAGGTGGAAAAAGTCCAGTTGCAGTATTTGATGATGCAGAACAAGAAAATGCAATAAATGGAATTACCGCAGGTATATTCGGTGCAAGTGGTCAAAGTTGTATAGCAGGATCAAGACTTTATTTGCAAAAAGGGATTTACGATGAATTTTTAGATAAACTTTCAAAACGTGCATCACAAATCAAAATTGGAGCACCCATGGATCCAGAAACTGAGATGGGGCCTTTAAGTAATTTTAAACAATTAGAGGTAATAGAAAAAAATATTAAAGATACAATTGATCAAGGTGGAAAAATTAAGTGTGGAGGTGAAAGACATTCCTTTTCTAATAAGGGATATTACTTTCCTCCAACAATTATAGAATGTGATAATCACAATCTGCCAGTAGCAGAAAATGAGTTATTTGGACCTGTGTTATCAGTAATGAAATTTGATACAGAAGAGGAAGTAATTTCAAAAATGAATGATAATCAATATGGATTATCTTCTGGTGTTTATACAAGTAATTTATCCAGAGGGATGAGAGTCTCAAAAGCAATTAGGGCAGGAATAACCTTTGTGAATACTTATAGATTAATTTCACCTTCAGCCCCATTTGGAGGTATCAAAGATAGTGGATATGGAAAAGAGGCTGGAATTGAGTCTATTAAAGATTACACTAGAGTTAAAACTACATGGTTCTATACTTCTGACGAACCTTCACTAGACCCCTTCTCAATCAGATAATCATAAGCGTCAATTCACTGTCTAAAATAGGATAATTTTGTCATTGAATATTAATAATATTCATACTTAAATTGGTTTTTTATAAATTGTTAACAATATAGAGGAAGATAATGAAAAAACTATTTATTGCTGCATTTATGTTTGTTTCTATTTTTGGAACAAAAGTAATGGCAGATATTAAAATGGGGATTATTTTAGGATTTACTGGTCCTATTGAATCTCTAACTCCTGCTATGGCGGCATCTGCAGAACTTGCTTTTAAAGAAGCATCAGACTCAGGTTCCCTATTAGGTGGAAAAAAAATTGAAGTCATGAGAGCAGACTCAACTTGTGTTGACTCAGCAGCAGCAACAGCAGCAGCTGAAGGTTTAATATCAGGTGGTGTGGCTGCAATCATGGGAGCAGACTGTTCAGGTGTAACTGGTGCAATTGCAACAAATGTTGCTGTACCAAATGGTGTAGTTATGATTTCACCTTCTGCAACTTCTCCAGGATTAACAACTCTAGATGATAAAGGGTACTTCTTTAGAACTGCTCCATCAGATGCTAGAGGTGGTCAAATTTTAGCTGACATAACTAAAGATAGAAAAGTAAAAAGTGTTGCAATCACTTATACTAACAATGACTATGGTAAAGGTTTAGCTGATGTTTACAAAGCAGCAGTTGAAGCTCATGGTATTAAAGTTACAACTGTAACTGCTCACGAAGATGGAAAAGCAGATTACTCATCTGAAGTAGCAACTCTTGCTTCTGCTGGTGGTGACGCTGTAGCAGTTATTGGTTATCTTGACCAAGGAGGAAAAGGAATTATTCAAGCTTCTTTAGACTCTGGTGCATTTGATAAGTTTGTTTTATCAGATGGTATGATTGGTCAATCTTTAGTTGATGCTTTTGGTAAAGATTTAAGTAAATCATTTGGATCAATGCCGGGTTCTACTGGCAAAGGTGCTGGTATATTTGCTGAAGTTGCAAAAGCTGGTGGTGTAGAAGCATCTGGTCCATACACAGCTGAATCTTACGATGCAGCTGCTTTAATCGTTCTTGCAATGCAAGCAGGTAACTCTGCTGACAGAGCATCTATTGCAAAAAATGTAATGGATGTTGCTAACGCTCCTGGAAAAAAGATTTATCCAGGTGAACTTAAGAAAGGTTTAGATTTACTAGCGAAAGGTAAAAAGATCAATTACGAAGGTGCTACTGGAGTAACTTTTACTGAAGTTGGTGAAGCTGAAGGTTCTTTCTTAGAGCAAGAAGTTAAAGGCGGAAAATTCAAAACTAAAAAACAAAGATAATTTTTTATCTTAATTTAAAAAACCCCAGTAATTTAATTACTGGGGTTTTTTTTGAGATCAGCTCTAATAGTAGAAAGAGCTATTATAATTAGAAAAATTAAACATATTAAATTCATAGTTTTCCAGCTAGTTAAGCTAAGAAATACTCCAGCAGACAAACTGGCTAATGCTTGTATAGAATAAACAATTAAATCATTATACCCTTGAGCTCTAAATTTTTCTTCTTCTCTGTAACACAAAACAAGTAAGCTTGTTCCTGAAATGAATAAAAAATTCCACCCTAGCCCCAGAAAAATAAGTGCAACCATATAGTTAATATAATTCTGTTCAAATAAACTGGTAATAATTGTGACTAAAAACAATAAAACTCCCACATACATTATTTTACTATGACCAAACCTTTTAATTAAATTTCCTGTAACTAGTGAAGGTAAAAACATGGCTGCTATATGAAGCTGAATAACAAATCCAGTCTTACTTAAACTTATTTTCTCCATCAGATGCATACTTATAGGAGTTGCTGTCATTAAAAAAGTCATTACAGCATAGGCAAAAGCTGAAGCTACGAGCGCCTGTAGAAATCTAGGTTGAGAGATAAGCTCAAAAAAACTTCTTCCAGTTTTATATTGATTGCTAGATATCGTTTTTGGTTCCTGATAAAAAATTAAAAATATTGTTGATGTGATAGATAAAATGGCAAGTGCAAGATAAGAACCTGCATACATATGATCTGAAATAAATCCTTTCGAAATGTTTGCAATGTTTGGACCAATAAACGCCGAACCTATTCCTGCTAACAAAATGATAGAAATTGCTTTTGGTGCATAATCCTTATCCACAACCTCGACTGCTGCAAAACGATACTGATGGCTGAAAGCTATTCCTCCACCAATTAAAAAACATCCTAAATTATATAAGACAAAACTTTCTATAATTATAGAGTATGCAGTTAAAAGAGATGCAAAGCATGTACCTATTGATGCAAAAATAAACCCTAATTTTCGTCCAATTATACTCATTAACTTTGCAGCAAAAAAAGCAAATAACGCAATTCCAACAACTGACAAAGCCATTGGAAGAGTTGCTAAAGATTTTATTGGACTAAATTTTGAACCAATTATACCACTTAAAAAAACAGTGACCGGTGCAGCTGTAAAAGCGAAAATCTGGCTTAATATAAGTAACGAAAGATTTTTATTCATTAAAAGAATAAATACTTGTCAGCCATATACAAAGCCCAAGCAGCAGCAGCACCTAATATAATATATTTCATTATGTTTACTTTATTTCTATTTTTTCAGGAAGTATACCTTTAGGTCGATACCTCATTATAAACAACAACCCTAATCCCATCAGTAAAAATCTGAAATAAGGAACACTTTCTATTAAGTGAGCTTTAAGTGCATTTGTTTCAGGAATTCCTGCAGTAAAAAAGTTTATTAAGAATAATGATATTGGTGCAGCTTCAATCCATAAGAACCAGACAACAAATCCTCCTAAAATTGCTCCAAAGTTATTTCCACTTCCTCCAACAATTACCATTACCCAAATTAAGAACGTATATCTCATGGGTCTATAACTTCCTGGGGTAAATAGACCATCTTGTGTAACAAGCATTGCACCCGCAATTCCAACTATAGCTGAACCTAAAATAAAAATTAATAAATGTTGCTTAACAACATTTTTACCCATTGCATTTGCAGCTTCCTCATTATCTCTTATTGCTCTCATCATTCTTCCCCAAGGAGAATAAAGAGCTTTTTGAGTTAAAATTAAAAGAATAATTACTACTACTAAGAATAATCCTGAATAACACAATTTTACAAATACTGATGAACCTTCAATAACAAGTTGGTTTAAAGCAGCCTGTCTATCAGCTAAATTCTCGATTACACTTAATTTTCCTGAATTAAACTTTTCAACTAAGTTTATAAACCAATCAGTAGTTTGCAGATCTACTTCATAAGGTGCGGGTCTTTTTAATCCAATAACATTTTTGACTCCTCTTGTGAGCCAGTCTTCATGTTTAATAATTGCAATAACAATTTCAGAAATAAGAAGTGTTGCGATAGCTAAGTAATCTGCTCTTAAACCAAGCGCAACTTTTCCAACTATAAAAGCTAAACCACCAGCAAAAAGAGCGCCTACTATCCAAGAAAATACAATTGGTAATCCAAATCCTCCTAGGAAACCAGTTTTAGCAGGATCAACTGCTTCTATAGCTTCTATACCTGGCTCTGCAGAAAATCTAATAAGCAAAATACCTGAAATTATTATTGCAGCTATGCTGTATGTTCTAATTTTTGATTTTTCAAATCTTTTTAAGATAAACCTTATAACTAATACCATTACTACTATGAGCCATAAGGCCATTAAAATATCAAAACCTCCTGCCCTCCAGGCTTCTTGAACAGGATCTACAGAAATCAATACTGCAGCTAAACCACCTAAAGCTGTATATCCCATAATTCCAAAATTAATTAAACCAGCGTACCCCCATTGAATATTGGCACCCATTGTCATTACTGCAGAAATCAAACAAAGGTTAAATATTGATAAAGCTATATTCCAAGACTGAAATATCCCAACCATCAGAATTAGCACCATCATGATGCTATAAGCTGCAATTACATTTAAATTTTTTCTCACAATACTTTTCCTTTAAATATTCCTGAAGGCCTATAAAGCAAAACAATCACCAAGATTGAAAATGAAACTGCAAATTTATAGTCTGTTGAAAGCAATTGAACTAAACCCTCTGGCTCCATATTTGCTGGTAAGACATACATAAAGAATTTCTTGTAGGCGTATGTTAATAAAATTTCAGAAAAAGCAATTACATATCCTCCTAGAAAGGCTCCAAATGGATTTCCAATTCCTCCAACTATTGCAGCTGCAAAAATAGGAAGCATATTATTAAAATAGGTAAATGGTTTAAAACTTTTATCTAAACCATACAAAGCACCGCCTATTGTAGCTAAAATTCCAGCAATAACCCAAGTAACTAAAACTATTTTTTTTGGATCAATACCTGATAGCAAAGCAAGATCTTCATTATCAGAATAAGCTTTCATACTTTTTCCAGTTTTTGTTCTATTTAAAAACCAGAATAATAAAGAGACTAAAACTATTGTTACAAAAATAGTTATTACTTGGGTTGATTTTAATGCAAGACCCTCATTTAAACCCGTCATCTCTTTGAATTCTCGAGCCTTAATAATAAATTTTTCTCCATCAAAAAATCTTCTATCAGCAGGTCCAATTATTATTCTCACTACCGCTTGAGTTACAAACATTACACCTATACTTACCATTGCAAATTGAACTGGAGGGCTTTTCTGGTGTCTATAATATTTGAAGACAAATTTGTCTATTAGAAGCATGTAAAGAATCATAAAAATAACTCCAAATGGAATAGCTAATAGAGCGGTAGGTAAAACACCTAAAGAGACTCCTAAAGATTGAAAATACCATGTAAATAAAATCGTAGCCATGGTTCCAAATGACATCATGTCACCAGTTGCAAAATTAGCAAATCTTAAAATTCCATATATGAGTGTAACAAATATTGCACCCAGTGCTAATTGAGAGCCATAAGTTAATGCGGGAATGAAAATATAATTTAATAAAAGAATTATCGCATTTACAAAATCCATATTACCCTCCCAAAAAAGAGCTTCTTACTCTTGGATCGTCTAATAATTCTTTTCCAGTTCCTGAATAACGATTTTCTCCAGTAACTAGTACATAACCTCTATCAGAAATACTTAAGGCTTGTTTTGCATTTTGTTCTACCATTAAGATAGCTACATTTGTTCTTTTAACTTTGACAATATGATCAAATAATTCATCCATAACGATTGGCGATACCCCTGCTGTTGGTTCGTCTAACATTAAAACAGTAGGTTTAATCATTAAAGCTCGACCTAGAGCTACTTGTTGTCTTTGACCTCCAGAAAGTTCACCAACCAACTGATTTCTTTTCTCTCTTAAAATTGGAAATAATTCATAAATTTCTTCAATTATATTTTTGATTTCATCCTCAACAAGAAATGCACCCATTTCTAAATTTTCTTCAACAGTCATCCCTGCAAAAACATTTTTAGTCTGAGGGACAAAAGAAATACCTTGCTTAACTCGATCTTGAGGAGATAATTTTGAAATATCCTTACCGTCAATCTTTACTGATCCAGATTTTAAATTGAGCAAGCCCAACATTGCTTTCATAGCGGTTGATTTACCAGCACCATTAGGCCCCAGAATAGAAACTATTTCACCTTTATTAACATTTACTGAACACGAACTAATAATGTCAGGACCATTTCCATAACCACCTGTCATTTCTATTCCTTCAAAATATGCCATTAATTTGTATCCTTTAATTTTGATCCTCTTCCAAGATAGCTTTCGATAACTTTCTCATCTTTTTTTGCTTCCTCAACACTTCCCTCAAATAAAACTGATCCTTCAGCCATTACAATCACTGGATCACACAATCTTCCAATAAAATCCATATCGTGTTCAATCATACAAAAAGTATAACCTTTTTCTTTATTTAACTTTTCTATCGCAGTTCCAAGATCTTTTAACAAAGTTCTGTTAACTCCAGCCCCTACTTCATCTAATAGTACTAATTTTGCATCAACCATCATGGTTCTTCCAAGTTCTAATAATTTCTTTTGACCGCCTGAAAGATTTCCAGCAAGCTCATTAGATAAATGTCCTAGATTTAAAAATTCAACAACTTCTTTTGCTTTTTCTTTAACCACAGCTTCTTCTTGTGCAACTAAACCTGGTTTAAATAATGCAGTCATTATTTTTTCACCAGATTGATTTCCAGGAACCATCATTAAATTTTCTAAAACAGATAAATTTGAAAATTCGTGTGCAATTTGAAATGTTCTTAACAACCCTTTAGAAAATAACTCATATGATGGAACATCTGTAATGTTTTCATCATCAAAAAAAACATTGCCACCAGAGGACTTTAAGTTTCCAGCAATTAAATTAAATAAAGTTGTTTTACCAGATCCATTTGGTCCAATAATACCTGTGATTGTTCCTCTTTTAACTTTTATTGAACAACCAGAAACTGCAGCTAATCCACCAAAATATTTACTTAAATTATTAATCTCTAAAATATTGTCAGACATTTGATTTATTTGTTTAGTCTTCTGTGAATTCTATTTAAAGTTTTTTCTAGAGATTTATAAAAACCTGCTTTGGTTAATTCTTTCACACCTTGTTCATTTAACCCTTTTGGCGTTTGAGACTCTTTTACTAAATTCTTTAAATTTTCTTTTGAATTTACTACAGCATCTTCAGATAAAGCTAAAAATAAAGAAGTAATATATTTTTGAGCATTATTTCTTTTTACGCCTCTTTTTACCAACCAATCAGTCATTACTCTCAACAACTCATAAAAAGGTGCCATCATTCCTGAAGTTGACCAAAAATTAATAGAAGATTTCTCATTTTTAATTTCTACAGTTGTGCCCAAATTATTGAAAAATGCTCTAACTTTTGAATTAGGAGGGCAAATAGGAACTGGACCTTTCTTTAATGAAATCGGAGGTAGAGGTATTGCTCTTACAATTTTTGCTTTTACTTTAATTGCTTTCTTTAATTGAGATAAAGTAATTGTTGAAATAAAACTAACAACTGTTTGGTTGGATTTAAATTTTAAATCTTTAATAATTTTTTCACCAACAGTAGGTGTAACAGATAAAAATACCCAATTAGATTGATCTACAATTTGTTGATTATCCTTGGCAATAACTATTTTTTTAAACTTTCTTTTTAACCCAAGAGCTATTTTTTTATTTCTTGGAGAAATAATAATTCTCTTATAGGAAATTTTTGATTTACATATTCCAGTAATCACTGAAGCTGCAATTTTTCCAGTACCAATAAAACCTAAATTCATAATTTTGGATACTTTATATTGATTATATTGAATTAATTAACAAAAAAAGAACCTCTAATTCTTAGTAATTCTCTGCTTAATTCCTTGTTTTCTTTGAAGGGTTTTCTTCCATGAAGCCAGAAATAATTATTTGCAATCACAGAGAATCCAACAGGTAATTTTGTAATTATTTTATTTTTACTTTCCTCTAATCTATCAGATAATCTTTGTAAAAAATTTCCTTGATCCATATTTTGAGGTTCTGGAAATTGATCTATATAAGATATCGTTGGTCTTCCCTCTTTATCAGTTGAAAAAACTGGGTGCTCTACCTTGTAATCAATATTTTTACTTTTTGGTGACCCCCAAACAAAATTTTGTCTACCAACTGGATCATTGTATAAATCATCACAATGCTCCCAGTCATCAAGGTGTAACATAGCTGTTTCACCACCTTCAACATTTTGCTCATCAATTTTTGTCATAATTAACCAATCAGTTACATCTTTCACATATGTCCCATCTGTATGAAGATCCATATTTCTATATGCTTTTCTTAAGTAAGAGTCGCTAGTATCTTCATGTTTAACATGAAAACGAGCATAATATTTTCCTGCCATAGCATCATGATTAGGTACACCAATTAGATGAGCTATTGCAGTTGATAACTTAACTAAAAATGTATCATTAATTTTTGCAGTTATATTTTTTGGTCCAATAATAAAGCAACCTGTAGACCTATCTCTAATAATTGAGTTCATTAATTCGCTTAATTTATTATTTGTTAAATCATCTAAACTTTTAGCTAAAGTAAATCTTGTAAATGGTTTTAGCTCTAATGCTGTTAAATCAAATTTATTAAACGGGAAAATTAATTTATCTATTATATCATTTTCTAAACTAATTTTTATAATCCTATTTGATTTATCGTGTTTTTGAATGTCTATGCCCGTAATTTTTTGCATTCTAAATTTTATTTTACCTTATTTTATAAATCAATTTAATCAGATATAATTGTTAATTATTGCCATACAAATAGCTGAGAAAATTGTAGGATAAACAAAGTTCTTCTTTGATATAAAAAAAATAACTAAAGATAACAGCACAACAATAAATCTACTTGAATAACTAGCATCTACCAAAACACCAGCAGGAAAAATTATAGTTCTAGCTATTAGTGCTGCCAAGGTTGCATAAGCTAAACAATTAAACCACTTAAAAAGTTTAGAAGTTTCTCTTATACCTTCAGATGTTAGAGCACCTAAAAACCTAGATAAAAATGTTGCTAAAGACGTAACAAGGATTGCGTAAACGATATTAGCTGACACTGTGCTCTCCTGCTAGATAAGCTATAGTTCCACCAATTACACCTGCTAACAAAATTGACCACTCTGGTGAGAGTAAATAAATAATTGGTCCCAATATAGTTCCAAACAAAACTGATAGAGTTACTGGTATAGTTTTAGATGCACCAATCATCATACATAAAAAATAAACTGGATTAAGAATTGCTAAACCCAACATCATATCTTTATTCAAATATTCTGAAAAAGAAAATCCTATAAATGTTCCAATTACAGATACACTTACTGTTGCGCTTCCAATACCAATCCAATAATCAATTCTAAGTTTTTTTGGAATTTTTTTATAATTGCTTTTCATGATTAGCCATGCGGAAATAGCAATAAAATGACAAGAAAAGTAATACTTCCATTTAGGTTGGCTTTTGTGCATCATTAACGGAAATAAAGATACAGCCATAGGGTAAAGTCTTGCATTAACAATCCAAACCGCCAAAAAAATATTTAACAAAGATGCTCCAATTAACATAGACTCGGCCATTACTAGTGAGCCTGGTAAAGCATAAGTTAAAACAGTTGAAAAAATACTTTCCTGAATATTAAAACCTAAATTTTTAAATAGAGCTCCTATAGCAATAAAGCAACAAGTAAGAGCTATAGCTGGACTATCATGAGTAAATATAGATCTATATCCTTTAAAGAAAAAATTTTTATTAATCATTATCCACCTAGGAACAGTCTACCAACATCAGGGTTTTGAAGTAAATCATCTCCTTTACCTGCAATTGCAGTTTGCCCAGATACTAAAACGTATCCAATATCTGCAAACTCCAATCCTTTTTTGGCATTTTGTTCAACTAGAATGATTGTTTTTTTTTCATTTTGCTGAAGATCTCTTAATATTTCAAAAACCATTTCAATATATCTGGGCTCAAGTCCAATTGACGGTTCGTCTACTAAAAGCACTGAAGGTTTCATAACTAATGCTCTTGATATTTCTAGCAATCTTCTCTCCCCACCAGATAAAACTTTTGCTGGTTGGTTTCTTCTATTTCTTAGCCTTTCATACTTTTCAAAAATTCTTTCAGCCTCTTCAAATGACTCATCTGTTTTTTCTTTTATATATCCTCCCATTAATAAGTTTTCTTCTACTGTCATATCTGGAAATACAGAGTTATCTTGCAATATATAAGCTATACCGACTGACTTTAACTTTTCTGCTGGGGTAAGATTTGTAATTTCTTTTCCTTCAAGTTCAATTTGACCAGAAAAAATATTTGTAAAACCATATATTGAATGAAGAATTGTAGATTTACCTGCACCATTAGGTCCAATTAAACATAAAGACTGAGCTTTATTTACGAATAAATCAAAGTTATGTAAAATTTCCATTTTTCCATAACCTGCGTTTAAATTTTTAATAGTTAAATGAACTTCGTTTGGAGATAATTTTTTTAAATCATCTGGTGTCGGAGCTTTTCCTAGTACTTCATATTGATTAGCCATTATTGAGCTCCTAAATACGCGTCAATGACACGTTTATCATTTTTAATTTCGTCTGGCGATCCATTGGCTAACATTTTACCATGAGCTAAACAAAAAATATTTTCTGCTAATTGCATGATTACTCTCATATTGTGCTCGATCACTAATAGAGTTATTCCAAAATCTTGGTTTACTCTAATTAATCTATCGATAATTCCATTGATTAATGTTGGATTTATCCCAGCTGTGGGCTCATCTAATAGTAACATTTCAGGTTCGTTCATTAATGCCATCGCAAGTTCTAATAACTTCTGTTGTCCAAACGAAAGGTCTCCTGCTCTAAGCTTTCTTTTTTGAAATAACCCTACGAAATTCAGTAAATTTTCAGCTTTGTCCGTTAATTCTTGTGGAATTTTTGAAAATATTTTCATTAAATCTGCATCACTACCTTTATGACTAATAAGCATATTTTCTATACAATTAAGTTTTCCATAAATTCTTGTTTGCTGGAAAGTTCTCAATAATCCCAATTTAGCAATAACAGGAACTGGTAACTCAGAAACTTCTTTTCCATTAAATTTAATAGATCCATTATCGATTGGGTAGGTTCCTACAATCGAATTAAATAATGTAGTTTTTCCTGATCCATTTGGTCCAATTAATCCAACTATCTTACCCTTTTCTACATTCATTGAAATATCAACGTTAGCTTTAACACCACCAAACGATTTACTAACGTTGCTAACTTCTAAAATACTCATTTAAGTTCTACCTGTGCTTTACGATCTTTTTCATCAACTACTTCACCAAATCTTTCTGGATATTTTTCTCTTAGCCATCCCATAATTCCTTCTGGGAAATAAATCACAATCACAACAATCAAAACTCCTAGAGCAACATACTGCCAACCCAAAAAGAATGTCCAAAAGCCTTCTTTAAAAATGTGAAATATAGTTGCACCAATAATTGGGCCCCAAAGAGTTCCTTTACCTCCAAGTATTGCCATTAGTACCATGAATACTCCCATCTCTCTTCCGTCAAATGCAACATCTGTTGAATCGATGTATCCAACCAAGCCACCCATTATTCCTCCTGCCAATCCACAAAAGAAAGCTGAGATCATCCAACCAATAATTTTATACTTCATTGTTTCAATACCCATTGCTTCAGCTTTATCCTCATTATCTCTAATAGCGTTAAGTATTAATTTAAATCTTGTAGAATAGATTGAACGAACCGCAATGAATGTGAGCACTAATGTGAAGAAGCTTAAAAAATAGAAAAACTCTCCCCTCGCTTCTAAGCTACCAACACTTGGAAAAGGTGGTGTAGTAAAGCCTTGACCTGCTCCAATAATTTCTATTCCACCAGAAATTTCACCCGCAGCTACACCTAAACCTAATGTACAAATTGCAAAATAATGTCCTCTAAGTCCAAGAATAGAATATCCTATCAAACCAGCTACAATAGTTGGAACTACAGCAGCTACTACTAGTCCAACTGCCATACCTTGAAAAAACTGTGTTGGAGTATGAACAAATGTTTTTTCCCCTCCACTCTCCGTCCATTCAGCTAATGGAAAAAACATTCCAACTTGAACAGAAGCACATAGGTACATTCCTAATCCATAAAATAATATATTTCCAAATGAATTATAGCCCATTTCCCCACCTTGGATGTTCCAAGTAGTGGCAAGAACTATTAAAACACAAAGGATTGATAACTGGACTTTAAAGGCTGGAAATAAAAAAGGGGCAGCTAATCCAAATATTAATATTACTGCATATAAAATAAAATTCTTATTCATTTTTCATCTCAATCTTACTTTAAATATTCTCTTTTTCTTGAAAGTTTGAATCTTCTATAAACAAGAATTAATACTAAGAGTAAAAATACAGACCCAATTCTAAATTCTGTTCCTAAAATGTAGTCTGCGAATTCTTCAAAAACACCTAATCCCATACCTGACATTGCAACTCCAGGCAAATTTCCTAGACCTGCAACAATAACGATCATAAATGATCGAATTGTATATGGTAATCCCATATAAGGGTGAATTGTGAATGTTATAGAAATTAATGCTCCAGCAACACCACAAAGTGCAGCGTTTATGCCAAATGTTGCAGCATAAACCTTTTCCGTATCAACCCCTAAAATTTTAGCAGCTCTTGCATTTTGAGCTGTAGCTCTAATAGCTCGTCCAAGCTTAGATTTTTTCATGTAAATTACTAAACAAGCAGCAAATAATATACTTATGAATGCTGAAAATATTTTTGAATTAGGTAAAACAACGTTGCTGTCAAATAACATAGTTGTTCCATACCCAGAGTTTGCAAGTACTACGTCTGCTCCAAATGCAAAGTTCATTAATTGCATGAACAAAATACTTATTCCAAAAGTTGCTAAAATTGAGATGAATAAATCTCTATCTACAACTTTGTTTATTACGAGTTTATAAATTGCTATACCAACAAAATACATTATTACTGGTGCAACAATCACACCCCATGCTGGATGAATACCGTAAAGATACATAAAATATGCTATATATCCTCCCAAAATTACAAGATCTCCTTGTGCAATGTTAATTATATTCATTACACCCCATTGAAGTGCCATCCCGTATGCAATTAATGCAAATAGAACACCTAAAAGAATTCCATCCAGACAGGCTTGAACAGTTATCATTGGATATTGAAATACAAGAAAATCCATAAAATTATTTTTTGGGTTATATAAAAAAAAGCCCCCTATGACTAGGGGGCTTCAATATTTTATTTTATCTTTCTGACCACTTAGGAACAGGGTGAATCAACTTAGCAGAAGCCCATTTTAGAGGAGCAACAACTTTGTTTTCACATTTTCCTGAAGCATCACACATTACTTGGAAAAGTACCATTGGCTTATCAACGTTCTGACCACCAGGTGCAAATTTAATATTTCCATAGAATGTTTGCATGTTAGTAGCTGCAAGAGCATCTCTAACTTTCTTTTGATCGAAAGAATTAGCTCTTTCAAATGCATCTTTGAACACCAACAAAGCAGCTGAAGACTCAGCAGATTGGTAAGGTGGATCATATCCAAACTCCTTCTCAAAGTCTGCGGCATAAGTCATACCATCTTTAAAGAAATCATCTTTATAAGTTAGTGACTTGTGCCATTGAGAAGCACAAAGTGCATACTGTGAATTTTTACCATGCTGTTTAGATAGCTTAGCAGCATCACAGTGAGTCATAGCAAGCATTGGAACATCAACTTTCATTTCAGCAATTTGTCTGATTGCAGTTAATGCACCTTTTGTATGACCTGATACAACAAGTACATCTGGTTTCATTTGTTTTACTTTAACCAAAGTAGCTGCCATATCATTTAGCTCTTTAGGTAATTTATCGTCGATTATAATTTTAGAACCAGTTCTTTCTGCAGCATCTAAAATACCTAATCTAACGTCCTGTGAGAATGCATCTTGTTCAAATGCTTGTGCAATTCTTACTGGTTTTCCACCATTAAGCTCAACTGCTGTTTCGATAGCAACGTCAAGGTATAAGTTAGCTGGAGCTAATACCGCAAATAGATATTTGTAACCTTTAGTAAACAAAGATCTAGATGCACCATTTGCTTCAACCATTGGAACACCATATTTTTCAGTTACTGGTGCAATCGCTTTAGTTAAACCAGAACTGTAAGGGCCAAGCATAAACTCAACACCATCTTGTGAAATTAATCTTTCTGCAAGCTGTGCAGCTCTCTTAGGGTTTGACTCATCATCATAATAAATAATATCAAACTTATAAGTTTTTCCACCAACTTTAACACCACCCATGCTGTTAATTCTGTCAACGGCCATGTTATAACCATTTTGAGTATGAACACCATTAGATGAGTATTTGCCAGTTAGGGAAATAGCAGCACCTAAAATAATTTTGTCACCAACAACTTTTGCAAATGATGCAACAGAAGTTGAAAATAAAATTACTAATGCAGAAACAAAACTTAAAATTATTTTATTTAATCTCATTTTATTTCCTCTTTAATTAATTAATTATAAATTGATTAAATAAAGAAATTTAATTTTATGCAAGTGGCAATAAAGGCCAAATCTAATTAAAATTGTTGAGTTACAACAATTATTACGGCAATAATTACTAAAACACTCGCAGAAATTGTATTAATTGTTTTTGGATTAGCGGTTATCCATTTTATTAATTTTTGTGTGAGCATTGCGTAACCAATTAAAGATAAAAAATCTAAAACGATGTAAGTTGTAATTAAAATTAAAAATTGGACCAATAAATTTGAATTAAAATCAATAAATTGCGGGAAAATAAAAGGAAAAAACATCCAAGCCTTAGGACTTGTGCCAGCAACTAAAAAACCATCTCTAAAAAAAGATAAATTACTTTTTTCTATTTCTCCTTCATTTGAAATGCTTTTTGGTCGAGATTTATAAATATCATAAGCTAAATATAATAAATAAACTATTCCGATCCATTTAAACGCATTAAGAATCATTGAGTTTTCTGAAAAAAAAGATCCAATCACAAAGATAACTAAAGTTGCCTGAAACAAATTTGCAGTTACATCCCCTAGAGCTGACCATACACATTTTCTGACACCGTAATTCATTGAATAAGAGATAATTACAACCCTAGGAGTTCCAGGTGTAATAAATAAAAAAATAATAATTTGTAGATAAAGTATAAAATCTAGGGGGAGCATAAAAAAAGATAGTCCTTAAAAACCGGGAGCTAAAGATGGCTAAGAAGGACTATCTAATACATAATATCAGAGGCTAAAAAAAATGCATTAAATTTTTTTTTCAAATATAAAGGATTTATGAAAAAAAAAGGTCACAGGCCAATTACTAAAGTCAAAAATCCAGAGCCCAAAATGGACGATCCGGATTGGATCATTTGGGCGGCTTGGGCAGATCGGATAACTTTTGAGGAGATTGAAAAAAAAACTGGAAAGAAAGAATCTGATGTTATTAAAATAATGCGAAGATCACTTAAACCATCCTCTTTCAGATTGTGGAGAAAAAGAGTAAATCAAAAAAGTATTAAACATCGAAAAAAATTCGAATATTCTAGAAAAGAAATAACTAGTAAAATTAAAAAAGGTGACTATTTATAATCCATGAAAAAAATTACCATGTATACAGGTCCACTATGTAATTATTGTGAGGCTGCGAAAAGATTATTAACTAGAAATAACGCTCCATATAATGAAATTGATATTTCAAAAGTTGATGGAGCAATGGATGAAATGATTAAAAAAGCTAATGGTAAAAGAACAATTCCACAAATTTTTTTTGATGACCAACACATCGGTGGTTATGATGAAGTAAGAGCGCTAGAAAAAGAAAATAAACTTCAAGATCTTTTAAAAAATTAATCAAAAATAATCTATTCTTTTGGTTTAAAAATTAAACAAACACCATTATTACAAAATCGCTTTCCTGTAGGTTCGGGTCCATCATCAAAAATATGTCCATGATGGCCACCACATTTTTTACAATGATACTCGGTTCTTGCGTAACCTATGTGGTGATCTGTTTTAGTTTCAAATACTTCTGGTAAAGACTCATAAAAAGAAGGCCAACCTGACCCACTCTCATATTTTGTTTTTGACTCAAATAATTTCTCTCCACAATTTGCACAATGAAAACTTCCTTCTCTCTTTTCATTATTAAGCTCACTAGAACCAGCTCGCTCTGTTCCTTCCTCAAAAAGAATTAATTTTTGTTCTGCAGTCAAATTTGGATTTATTTTTTTTATCATGATCCTATACATTTAGCACAGGATTGATGTAAGATAGAATGTAATTCAACTAATTTATTAAAATCTTTATTATAACCACCACCTAAAACACCACAAAATGGTATTCTTTTAGAGAAAAAGTTTTCAACAACAAGCTCATCTCTAAATTTAATTCCTTCATCAGAAATTTTTAATTTACCTAATCTGTCGTTAAAATGGACATCTACTCCAGCTATATAGAAGACAAAATCAAAATTTTCTTGATTTAATTGATTTAAATAATGTTTTAGTGTTTTGATATAAGCATCATCCTCTAAATTATCCTCTAGCTCTACATCCAGGTCACTATTTGATTTTTTAGCTGGATAATTTGTTTTAGAATGCATGCTGAATGTAAAAACACTTCTATTATCTTTAAAAATTTCTGAATTTCCGTTCCCTTGGTGAACATCTAAATCAACAATTAATATTTTATTAGCTAGGCCTCGATTTATAAGATAATGTGATGCAACAGCTACATCATTAAAAACACAATATCCTGCTCCACCATCATAATTTGCGTGATGACTGCCTCCAGCAGTATTACAGGATATTCCGTACTTAATCGCAAGTTTAGATGCTAAAACTGTACCACCCGTAGCGACTAAGGATCTCTGAATAACACTATCAACAAGAGGAAATCCAATTTTTTTTACTTCCTCTTTATTTAATGTTTTGTTTTTAATGTTAGAAATATAATTTTCTGAATGTGCGTAACTTAATGTTTCAAACGAACAAGCATATGGTTTATGAAACTTATTAACAATTTTATTTTGTATCAAATAATTAGCCAATTCTCCAAATTTGTTTATAGGGAATTTATGGTCATCTCCAATTTTTGCAAAATAATCTTCGTGGTTAACTACCGGTAATTTCATGGCTACTCTAAAATACGGACTGGTTTTCCATCAACACAAGCTTCTAATCCTTCAATCATTTGATTATAAAAAATACTATAATTTTCTGCTGTAACATAACCTATGTGTGGTGTAAGAAGTGCATTAGGTAAAAATCTAAGTTTGTTATTCTCTGGTAGAGGTTCTTTGTCATAAACATCTATTCCTGCTCCTGCAATTACATTGGTTGACAGTGCAATAATTAAATCATCTTCATTAACAATAGGTCCCCTAGAAGTATTAATCAAAAAAGCTGTTTTTTTCATTTTATCAAATTCTTTTATAGTAATGCAGTCTTTGTATCTTTCTCCTCCTTGAACGTGAATTGAAAGTACATCAGAATTTGTAATTAAGTCTTCTTTGCTACAAGGGAGCACATTTAATTCTTTGCACTTGTCTAAGCTCAAGTTTTCACTCCAGGCCATTACTTGCATTCCAAATGCTTTTCCAATTTTTGCAACTTCTGTACCTACTCTACCAAGACCAATCAAACCTAGGATTTTTCCTTTCAATTCCACTCCAATTGTAGTTTGCCAATACCCTTGATACATATTATCAAACTCTTCTTTAAAATTTCTAGCTAAACCAAGAATCAATGCCCAAGTTAATTCGGGTGTTGGGTTTAAATTTATATCTGTTCCACAAACTATAATTTTTCTTTTCTTCGCAGCCTCTAAATCAATAGATTTGTTTCGTAATCCACTTGTAATTACAAATTTTAAATCATTTAGATTATCAATTAAATTTTTTGTAATTGGAGTTCTCTCTCTCATAATTAATAAGGCCTCAAAATCAGATAATTGTTCAATTGCATCAGCTTCGTCTAGAAAGGGTTCGCTGAAGATTTTAAACTCGTATTTCCCAGATAGTTTTTCTAAATCTACAAACTGTTGGGCAACGTTTTGGTAATCATCTAATATAGCAACTTTAAGCATTTTTAACTTTCTTGTTTGATAACAGTATTCCTGTAATGATAAAACAAGCGCCTAAAATATGATAAAACATAAATTTTTCACTAAAAAAAATCATCGCCATTATCGCACTTAAAATCGGCATTAAATGTAAAAAAACACCAGATCGATTTGCGCCAATCATGGAAATTCCTTTTATCCATAAAAGAAAAGACGCTAAACCTGGAAACAAAACTACATAAGAAAGAATTAAAATAAATGGTAAATCTAAATTAATCCTAAATCCAATTTGATATTCAATAAAATAAACTGGAATTAAAAATACTAAACCAAAAGTGATTACTACTTGAAGTAATGATATTTGAGTTAACTCGTATTGCTTTCCCTTTAATAATGTTGAATATAATGCCCATGAAAACATTGCTATTACCATAGTAATATCACCTTTATTAAAATCTAAATTTTTTAATATTTCTAAATTTGCTTTTGTAATAATCATAATCACTCCAACAAAAGAAAAAATTACTCCTATGATTTGAAATATATTTGTCTTCTCAATTTTTAAAATTGATGAAAACAACATGATCATGACAGGTATAGTTGAAATCATTAATACTCCGCTGATAACCTGCGTAAAATTTAGAGAATAATAAACAATAGAGTTAAATACTGTTATACTTGTAACTCCCAATATAATAAAAAGCTTGTAGTTTTTAATAATATAATTTCTTTTCTCTAATATTTCAGGGATTGTAAAAGGTGCTAAAATTAACCAAGCAAAAAGCCATCTATAAAAGTTTAATGAAAAAGGCGGTACTTCATAAAAACTTGCTAGTTTACCTACTACAAAATTTCCAGCCCAAAAAGTTACTGTTAAAAATAGATATAGGTAAGCTAAAAAATTATTGTCTTTAGTCACTTAATTAAATCTAAGCGAACTATATGGTTTTAAGTCTAAATTTGTATTTTCGTTCGCTATCATTCCTGAAACAATCTTTCCAGAAATTGGGCCTAAAGTCCATCCTAAATGATGGTGTCCAAAACAATAATAAATATTTTTGTAATTTTTTGATGGTCCCATAACAGGTAAAAAATCAGGTAAAGTTGGTCTAAATCCCAACCACTCATCCTCATGTTCAGGTAAATCACCAAGCATATATTTTGCATTATTTATCAAATTTTTGACTCTTGATTTTGATAATGGATTATCTAATCCACCAAATTCTACAGTTCCAACAACTCTTAATCCTTGTTCCATCGGTGTAATTCCAAATCCACGATTAGAAAATATGACTGGTCTACTTAATAAATGATCACAATTTTTGAAATGAACATGATATCCACGCTCTGTATCTAAAGGTATTTTTTCACCAAGATTATCTGTTAATTTTTTTGAGAAAGCTCCACAAGCTATCACTGCTTTATCAAAAATATAATTTTGAGTTTCAGTTTTAAAAATTGGTTTATCTTCATCAAAACTTATACCTTGAATATTTACTTTATTAAATTTTCCACCCTTTTTTAAAAATAAATCAAACAATTTTAAAAGAATTCTTTTTGGATTCCTTGCGTGTCTTGCGTAAGGATAATATACACCCGCGTGATAAAAAGGTTTAATATGTGGTTCAAGATCATGAATTTCAGATTTATTTACTAGTTGTTGTTCAACACCTAATTCTTCTCTTACTTTTATTTCTAATTCTCTACTTTTTAAATCCTTATCATTCCAGATGTAAAGAATACCTTTGTTTTCAACTAAACCTTCCAAGTCTATTTCTTCAAACAATTCATCGTATGCTGGTAAAGCTAAATCTAAAATTTGATGCATATTCTTAGCAGTGTGCATCATCTTCGTTTTCGTTGTATTCATTATAAATTTTAAAAACCAAGGTATCATTTTAGGAACGTAATTCCATTTTAATGCAAGTGGACCTGTAGAGCTTATGAGCATAGCTGGAACATCAGCCAAAACATCAGTTCTATTTAAAGAGAGAGATGCATAAGGAGAAAAGTGACCTGCATTACCATAAGAGGCAGCTTGACTACCTGGATTATCTCTATCAAAGATAGTTACATTGAAACCTTTTTTTTGAAGAAATAAAGCGTTTGATACACCTTGAATTCCTGCTCCAACTATTCCTATCTTAAGATTTTTTTCCATCGAATTGTTATACAATTAAAAACTAAATTATCAGAGTGACAAATTATGCAAATTTAAATCTAATTAAGCAATCATTTGTTTATGATTAATTTTTGCACTTAATACTATACCAAAACCAATCATTGTTGCTAACATTGAAGAGCCACCATATGACATAATTGGTAATGGAGAACCAACTATAGGTAGTAAGCCTAAAACCATAGATAAATTAACCACGATATAAATAAATATTGCAAAAGCATAACCAAAACAAAAAAGTCTAGCGAAATTACTTCTTGAAATGGATCCTATTCTTATAATTCTAAAAATTATTATTGAGTATAATATTAAAAGTCCAACCGAACCTATAAACCCAAACTCTTCAGAGAATAATGTAAATATAAAATCTGTATGTTTTTCAGGTAAAAAATCTAAATAACTCTGGGTCCCTTTTAAAAAGCCTTTTCCATCAAGACCACCTGAGCCAATTGCTATTTTTGATTGTATAATTTGGTATCCTGCTCCTAGTGGGTCTCTATCTGGGTCTAAAAAGGTCAAAATTCTTAATTTCTGGTAAGGTTTTAAGAATGAAATTATAAATGGCAGTGAAATTAAGAAAGTAATAAATGAATATATAAAATATTTAATTTTTACTCCTCCCAGCCACAAAATAATTAATCCACTTAATGCAATTAGTATAGAGGTTCCAAGATCAGGCTGAGAAACAACAAAAATAGTCGGAATCAATATAATAGATAATACAATTGTAATACTGGTGAATGAATTTACATTCTCTATTTTTAATCTATGATAATATTTAGCAAGACACATTATAATTGCTATTTTCATCAATTCAGATGGCTGAAGTACAAAAAAGTAAACATTCATCCATCTTTGTGAACCAGAGGCCTTAATTCCAAAAAAGGTAACATAAATTAATAAAATTATTACTAGAAGATAAATAATATATGAAAAATTATGCCAAAATTTTATGTTAAACAAAGCTACGAAAATCATTAGTGGAAAAAAAACTGCAAGTTTAACAAAATGATTTTTAGTATGAAAAAGTATTTCACCTCCGTCGGTAGAATACATAACAAAAACACTTATTAAAGAAAGAAGAATAACAGAAATTAACAATATATAGTCTAAGTTTTTTATTTTTTGAAATAATGTAATCTCATTATTCAATCTATCTTGCTGAAACATTTAAATAGTAATCCTCTCAAAATTTGATTGTTTGTTTCTTAATTCATGTCTATCAATAATTAATTTGAATAATTTTTTTGCGATAGGTGCTGCTGCCTTACTACCGGAGCCACCATGCTCAACAATTATACTCAAAGCATATCTTGGGTTGATGTAAGGACCGTAGGCAACATATAAAGCGTGGTCTCTATCTTTGTAAGGTATTTGCTCTAATTTCAAATCTAATTCTCTTTCTCTTTTACTTATTCTCTTAACCTGTGCTGTTCCAGTTTTTCCTGCAAATTGATATTTAGGATCATCAATTCTTGATTTATAAGAGGTTCCAAATCTTTCATTAGTTGAACTAAACATTGCTTCTTGAACAATCTTAATATTTTTTTTATCTTTAAATAATTTTCTATCAATTAGAGAATTAGAATTAACATCAAATAATAACCCACTTTCCATTGATTGCTTTGCATCTTCGTATGATATTGGTTTACTATCTACAACTATTTTTGGTTTGACAGCATATCCGCCATTTGCAATTTGCGCTGTCATCATACAAAGTTGCAAAGGTGTTGATTGAATATAGCCTTGACCAATACCTGTTATAAGTGTTTCCCCTAATACCCAGCCTCTACCAAGATTATTTTTTTTCCATTTTGTATTTGGGAATAGTCCTTTTTTTTCAATATCAAAATATTCACCAAGGACTTTTTTACCTAAACCAAACTTTTCAGCTGTAATATTTAATCGATCAACACCTAATAATCTGGCAACCTCATAAAAATAAGTATCACAGGATTGTTTCATTGCATTTTTCAAACTAACCCAACCATGTCCTTTCTCTTTCCAGCAATGAAATGTTTGTCCATATAACTCCATCTTACCTGTGCATTTAACTTTAAACTTTGTATCAATAACATTGTTCTCTAAAGCTGAAAGTGCAACGATTGGTTTGATTGTTGAGCCAGGTGAATAAAGACCTGAAATAGTTTTGTTAATTAATGGTTTTAAGGGATTATTTCTGATTAATTGCCATTCATCTTGACTTATACCGAATAAAAATAAATTTGGATCATAAGAAGGAGATGAATACATTGCAATAATATCTCCTGTGTAAATATCCATTACACTTATAGATCCTGCTTTTCCCATTAACAATTCTCCACAAGCCTTTTGTATTTCTGTATCTACAGTTAGACGTATTTTGGAACCTTGCTGACCTTTTTGGTGCTCGAGTTGATTAATTCTTTTGCCATAAGCATTAACTTCATATCTTTGAATAGCATTTGTTCCTATTAAATGACTTTCAAGTCTTTTCTCTAATCCCAATTTTCCAATTTTCATTCCAGGTACAAATCTTTCCTGGATGATTTGACTATCTAAAATTTCTTTTTCATTTGGTTGGCTTACATATCCAAGAACATGCGTATATATATCTTTAAATGGATAGTTTCTTGAGATA